>JALGTT010000012.1 GCA_029821235.1 Candidatus Hebobacteria bacterium
TACTACGGGCGGACCCTGGGCGTGGACGCCTACAACATCGAGCAGGTGATCGAGGGCGGGGACCGCATCTACGCCCAGATGCAGGAGGACGCCTTCTCCCCGGGGCCGCTCGGCGAGGACTACCTTCGCAGCATCGGCGGGGAGCACGAACAGGTGGTGGACATCATTGACAGCATCCGCACCGATGCCGGGCGGGTCTATTCGGCCAACCTGCCCAACCAGGGGCAGGTGTCCAATCTGCCGGCTGGGTGTATCGTGGAATCACCCGCGGTCGCCGACGCGGGCGGGCTTCGCCCCATCGCCGTCGGGCCGCTGCCGGCGGGCGTGGCGGGCACTCTCGCCACCCGGTTCCAGTGGGTCGAGGTGCTGGTGGAGGCGGCGATGGAGGGGAGCCGGGAGAAATTCGTCCAGGCGCTGGCGCTGGACGGAGCGGTGGATTCCCTCTCCACCGCGGCGCGGCTGGCGGACGACCTGCTGGCCGCGCACGCGCCGCATCTGCCGCAGTTCTCTGAACGGGAGGATAGGCCATGAAGTTGTCCATGCATTCCATCTGTATCGAGAGGAAGTACCCGCTGCTGGAGGCGATCCGCAAGGCCGCCGAGTTCGGCTACCAGGGATATGAGATAGACATCGGCGACTTCGGGAACACCGGCCTCGGCCTCCACTGGCCGGAGGAGTTCACCCCGCAGCGGGTGGCGGAGGCGGGCGAGGCCGCGCGCCAGGCGGGCATCGAGATCAGCTCCCTCTGCCTGGGGGTGTTGTGGAAGTACTACCCCTCCAGCCCGCAGGCGGAGACCCGCGCGCAGGCGGCCGAGATCATCCGGCAGGCCGCTTCGCTGACCGCCTCGGTGGGCGCGAAGGTGATCCTGCTGCCGGTGGGCCAGCCGGAGGGGCTGACCGCGGAGGAGGCGCGCGGCAACCTGGTGGAGGTGCTGCGGGAATGTGCGCCCGAGGCGGAGCGGCACGGGGTGGTGTACGCGGTGGAGAACGTAGGGCAGGCGCTTGCCTATACCGCGGACGACCTGCTGGAGATCGTCTCCCGGGTGGGCTCCCCTGCCTGCCAGGTCTACTACGACGTGGGCAACGCCACCGGACAGGGGGCCGATCCCGCGGCGGAGATCCGCCGGCTCGGAGAACACCTTGCGATGGTGCACGTGAAAGACCTCGCGGCCACGCCCGAGGGCCGTCAACTCGCGGTGGTGGGAGACGGAATGGTTGATTTCGCCGCGTGTGCGGGGGCGATGAAGGAGATCGCGTATGACGGCTACCTCACCCTGGAGGTGCCGGGGACGGCGGACAACGCGGACATAGTCGCGACTCGCAGCCGTGACGCGATGCGGAGATTCTTCGGGCTGTAGCCGGCCCGGAAAGAGAGTCCACGAGATGGCCAAGGACAAACTGCGGGTAGGCCTGGTGTGCTGCGCGGGAATAGGCGCCAGCCACGTGCGCTGCTGGCGATATCTGGAGGACCGGGCGGAGATCGCGGCGGTGATGGATGTGGACCCGGAGATGGCCCAGATCACCGCGCGCATGTCGGGGGACGTTCCCTGGACCACCGACCTCGATGAACTGGTGGCGCGCGACGATGTGGACGCGGTGGACATCTGCTCTCCCCCGTTCGCGCACGCCGACCAGGTCGTCGCGGCCGCCAAGGCCGGCAAGCACGTGCTGTGCGAGAAGCCCATCACCGTGAACCTGGAGGACGCGGACCGCGCCATCGCCGCCTGCAAGGAGGCGGGGGTGAAGTTCATGCTGGCGTTCCCGCGCCCGTTCTCCCCGGCCAGCCGGCGCCTGAAAGAGATGGTGGAAACCGAGGAACTGGGCAAGCCCATCCGCATCTACACCGCTCACCACATGCGCGCGGAGTGGCTGCGCAAGCGCACCGACTGGTTCTGGGACCCGAAGATGAGCGGCGGCACCGCCGTCGAGGGGGTCATCCACGACTTCCATTTCCTGCCCTGGCTGATGGGGCCCGCGAAGCGCATCTACGCGGAGGCGGGCACCTTCATCTACACCGACCGCTCCCCCACCCTCCCGGACGACCAGATCGTGGTGCTGTGGAGGTTCGAGAACGGGGCCATCGGCATCATTGACGGCGGCGCAAATCAGCCCAGCAACTACGGCGGCCACATGAGCGTGTTCTTCACCAAGGGCGGAATCCGCATGGAGAGCGGCGGCTTTTCCATCTACCGGGGGATGACGACCTATCATCCGGTGGTGGAGCACGTCCATCACTTCGGGCCCGTCTCCGACGACCGCGAGATCGCGCGCTCCCCCTTCACGCCGACCGGGCAGTTGGGCGAGATCGAGCACTTCGTGGACTGTGTGCTCCACGACAAGCAGCCGGAGACGCCCGCGGAGGAGGGACGGTACGCGCTGGAGTGCGCCTGGGCGGCGATCAAGTCGTTCCAGACCAGTCAGCCGGTATCCCTTCCCCTGGAGAAGCCGTATCCTAACTACTAGCGCGCGGTGGCGTTTTCGCAATCCGGCCGGCGTAGGCCGGCGGGCCCGGGCTACAGGCAGGCGAGACGCGCGCGCGCGGCGAACACCATTCTCCAGGCGGTCGAGACCATGGGACACGACATCTTCATCGTACTCTTAAGTTTTGTAATCATCATCGTCGGCGCCGAGTTGTTCACCAACGGGGTCGAATGGCTTGGCGTCCGGCTCCGGCTGTCCGAGGGAGCGGTCGGCAGCGTGCTGGCGGCGGTGGGAACCGCGCTGCCGGAAACCCTCATCCCCTTCGTGGCGCTGGTCCTGTGGGAGCCATCCTGGGCGCGCCGTTCATGCTCGCCACCCTCGCCTTTTCCGTCACCGCGCTCGCAGCCTTCGTCTACCGGAGACGGCGGCCGACGGGATGGAGGATGCGCATCAACCGAACGGTGCTGTCGCGGGATCTGATGTTCTTCATCCCCCTCTACGGGACGGCGATGGCGGTGAGCTTCGCCCCGCAGATGCACTGGGGGCGGTACGGGGTTGCGGCGGGGTTGATTGCAGTGTATGCGTACTATGTCTACCTCAACCTCCGCGAGACGGTGGAGGGCGGGAAGGACCAGCCTCTCACCTTCAACCTGATGTGGGCCGCCCTGCCCCTGTTGCGGCCGGTGGGGCGCAACCGCGACGAGTTCCAGGCCCGCAAGGTCCTCATCAAGGAAAGACCTCCCCGGCTTCGCGCGGTCTGGGGACAGGTGCTGATCGCGCTGGGGCTGATCATCGGCGGGGCCTATATCTTCGTGGACGGGGTCAAGGAGATCGCCAGCATGATCGGCTTCTCCCCCCTGATCATCTCCCTGGTGGTTGCTCCGGTCGCCACTGAGTTGCCGGAGAAGTTCAACTCCGTGATTTGGGTGAGAGAGGGCAAGGGGACGCTGGCGATGGGGAATATCACCGGGGCGATGGTCTTCCAGTCCACGTTTCCGGTGACCCTGGGCATGCTGCTCACCCGATGGCATTTCGGCGATTCCCATGTCGGCGCCGCCGCGTTGCTTTCCGCGGCGATTGCGCTGGGCAGCGCCTTCATTCTGCTCGCATGGATTCGCATCAGCCGCAGCGATGTCATCGCTCCCTGGCCGCTGGCCGCAGGCATCGTGTGGTGGCTCGCCTTCGTCGCCTATCTCGCGTTCAAGGTGGTGCCTGCAACTCAGTGAGAACACACTCGGGAGGGAAGACCCGCCAATGCTGCTCGATGCGGCGATAGTCGTCCTGATACTGGCGGTGACGGTGGGCCGGGGAAAGCTCGTTCACTTGAAGCACCTGGAGTTGCGGGGGGCGGGCGTGTTCATGCTGGCGGCGGCCATCAAGGTCGCCCTGATGCTGCTCGCCGCGCGCGGGGTGGAGGTATCGCCCGCCCTCGCCCGCACGGGAAACGTGATCTCCTATCTCCTGCTCTTCGTGGGCCTGGCGCTCAACCACCGGCAGTGGGCCTTCCGCGTGGTGGCGCTGGGGGTGCTGTTGAATTTCGTCGTGATCGCGGCCAACGGGGGCTCCATGCCGGTCGACCGCGATCTGGCGGTGCGGTCGGGGAACCTCGCGATGGTGGAGCTGCTGGACTCGGGGCATTACTTCACCCACGCGCCCGTCACCGCACACACGCGGCTGCGCTTTCTCGCCGACGTGTTCCCACTGCCCCTGCTGGTGCCGCGGCCCAAGTTCTACAGCCCCGGGAGCGTGGGCGACGTGCTCATCACGCTGGGCGCGTGCTGGCTGATCTTGAGCGCGACGGGGGCCTTCGGGCTCGGGGGCGCCGGCCAACCGGCCCCTGCCCGCGGCCGGGAGAGCGCGGCATGAAGTTGAGCTACCCCAAGTTCCGGAGCGACAAGAACCTGTCCTTCCTGGGGCGGTGGTGTCTCCTGTCCGGCGCGGAACACCGGCTGAAGCGGGATGCGCTGGAGCGACTGCGCAAGGAGGCGAGCCGGGCCGCGGGCGGCGAAGAGCCGGATTGGGAGTCGCTGGAGGGACCGACGCTGAAGGCCGCCGACCTGTTGTTGCGGGCGCAGACGGGGACGCTGCTGGCCGGGGCGAGGGTGGTGGTGGTGAACAGGGCGGAGCGCATCCCCGCCGACGAGCAGGAGACGCTGTCCAAGGCGGTCGCTGACCTCCCCCCCGCCGCCGCGGTGGTGTTGGTGACCGCGGAGACCGGCTCCCGCAGAACGCAGAAGGCCCTTCGCGCCTCTCTCCAGAGGGTGATCGAGAAGCACGGATTGTGCATCGAGTTCGCGCCGCTGAAGGGACCGGATGCCGAGAAGTGGGTGATGGAGCGCGCCGGGGAGTACGGAAAGAGACTGGAGCGCGCGGCCGCCCGCAAACTGGCCGAGCAGAAGTTGGGAACCAGTCTGGCGGAGCTGGAGAACGAGGTGGCAAAACTCGCCTCCTATGTGGGCGACCGGCCGACCATCACCAGCGCCGATGTGGACGAGGTGACCCCGCGCCTGGTGGAGGAGGCCATCTTCGGGCTCACGGACGCGGTGGCCAAGCAGCAACCGGCGCGGGCGGTGACTGTTCTCAGGGCGATGCTGCGGGACCGGCGGGAGGCGCCGGCCGGGATTCTGGCGATGATCGCGCAGGCGATGCGCGAGATCTGGCAGTTCAAGGTCTTGCTGGACCACGGCTGGAGACAGGGAGAGGAGCCGCCCGATGAGGTGAAGGCCCTGCTGCCCTCCGGCGCGCGCAGGAACGCGCTCAAGCGGATCGCCGGCCGGCAGTGGCAGGTGCGCCACCGCATCAACCAGGCCAATTCCTTCTCCTGGAGCAGGTTGACCCGCGCTCTGCGCGCTCTCAACGACTGCGACCTGGCGATGAAGGGGATGGCCAGCAAGGTGGTGGATGCGAACATGGCGATAGAGTTACTGGTAGTGCAGTTGTGCCGCGACCTGGAGATGCCGTTGTGGGACAGCGGGAGGGGCCGCCGGGCACATGGTTAGGTGCTGCAGGGCGGGCATGCTTCAGGCCCCGAAGCCTTGGCGAAGGAGGCCCATGCCCGCCTTGGGGTTCCTCCTGCTCGGTCATTCCCGGCGGCTGCGTTGACATTCCTGCGCTCACTGCCTATAATGGCGCCGATCGAAGCCTGGCAAGGCCCGGAGGGGTTGCAGGCTTCGGGGATTTTTCTGATTGTCCCCCCAGCGCGGCTCAAGCCTGCGGTTGGGCGGATAGGTCCGCCAGTGGCGGACAGGCCCGCCGGAGGCGGGCGAGTAGCGTGCTGAGTCCGTCTGCGGCGGACTCTCCGGAAAGGCGTTGTCTCTATGCAGGCCCGCACCCGTTGGTGGTTGATCAGCATCATAGCGCTCGTGGTGGCGGCCGCGCTGGGCGTTACCGAGCCCATCAAGTTCCGCCCGCGCAAGAACCCCGCCACCGGCAACGTGGAGAAGCCCATCAAGCGAATCGGCCCCCTGCGCATCTATCGCCCGCACCTGGGCATCACCCTCGGTCTGGACCTGCGGGGCGGCATGCACCTGGTGCTGCAGGCCCAGCGGGAGGGGGAGTTCGCGTTCGAGTTGAGCGAGCCAGTGCCCTCCGCGGACCGTCAGGAGATGCTCGCGAGGATCGTGGAGGCGCTGCCCAAGGAGGCTATCTACGGCGAAGAGGATGCGAAGGGCAGGAAACGCGATGTGGAGGTCAGCGAGCGGAGCGTGGTGGTGCGCACCCAGATTCCGGGCGCCACCCATGACGAGGCCCAACGGGAACTCGACCGGCAAAAGGAAGTAATCGTCAAACTCCTCACCGAGGCGCTGCCCGATATCAAACTCAAGGACGCCAAGTTGCGAGAGGTGACCCCCGCCGACCTGGCGAGCATCGAGCGCATCCTGGACCGCAGAGTCAATGCCTTCGGCGTGGCGGAGCCGGTGATTCAGCAGCAGCGCCCCGACCGCATCATCGTGGAGCTGCCGGGGGTGAAGGACCCGGAGAGGGCCAAACAACAGTTGCAGAAGACGGCGGTCCTGGAATTCAGAGATATTCCCCGCAAGTATGCCTTCGGCGACCACCGACCGGAGTACTCCTCCGACGGCAAGGTGATCGGCTTCACCCTGGGCGACGAGTTGATACCGCCGGACGAGGTGCTGGACGAGTCGCCGGTGATCGCCACCGGCGCCAATCTGAAGCCGAACTCCCGCGTGCAGCAGACCACCAAGGTGCAGGTCACCTTCGAACTCACCGGCGCCGCGCGGGATAGATTCAGGGAGTACACGCGCGCCAACATCAATCACTACCTGGCGGTGGTGCTGGACGGTGAGATCATCTCCTGTCCCATCGTGAGGGCGGTGATCCCCGGCGAGGGCGTAATCGAGGGCGGCTTCGACCATCCCGGCGGACTGGAGGAGGCGCGGGAGTTGAGCGTGCTGCTGAACGCCGGCGCCCTGCCCTTCGAGTTGAACCTGGTGGAGAACCGGACGGTGAGCCCGGAGTTGGGCGCGGGCGAGTTGCGCAAGAGCCTGCTGGCCGGGGCGGTGGGGCTATGTCTGGTGTTGGTGTTCATGGCCGCCTACTACCGGATGCCGGGGTTGGTGGCCGATCTCGCCCTGGTGCTGTACTGCATCCTGCTCCTGGGCGCCATCAAGTTGATCAACCAGGTGCTGACCCTGCCCGGGATTCTCGCGGTGATCATCTCCATCGGTATGGCGGTGGACGCCAACGTGATCATCTTCGAGCGGCTGAAGGAGGAGATCAGGACCGGCAAGACGATGCGCTCCGCCGTGGACGCCGCCTTCAAGCGGGCGTGGGCGGCCATCTTCGATTCCAATGTGTGCAGCATCGGCACCGGCATCGTGCTCGCCGCCTTCGGCACCGGCCCCATCAAGGGGTTCGCGGTGGCCTTGATCGTGGGCGTTGCCGTCAGCCTCTTCACCGCGGTCACGGTCACCCGTCTGTTCATGAATATCGTGGTGGATTCTCGCCTGGGCGACAAACTGTCTCTCTACGGCGTCTCGCCGAATGAGATCCAGAGCGCGTGAGCCCGCCCTCGTCGGAGAAATCTGGAGAGAGAAACCGTGTCAAGTTACTTCCGCACCCATAGATGGGACCTGGTAGGCCGCCGAAATCTATGGTTCGCCATCTCGCTGCTGTTCATCGGCATCGGGCTCTACGCCTGGGCCACCAAAGGCCTCAACCGCGGGATTGACTTCACGGGCGGCGGACTGATCACCTACCAGCTGGCCGAGCCGGTCCCCGCCAGCGAAGAAGTGGCGACGGTGGCCAAGGTGAGGGAGACGCTGCGGAAGGTAGGCATCGAGGCCAGGGTCCAGGTCTCACGCCAGACCTCCGGTCCCGACCAGCTCCTGGTGCGCACGCAGATCAGCGACAAGGAACCCAGGCCGGGGAAGGTGCTGGAGGACCAGAAGAAGGCCGCTCTCGCCGAACTCCAGAAGATCTTCCCGGGAATCCGCGAGGTGGAGGCGTGGACGGTCACTCCGGTGGTGAGCAAGCAGTTGATCGCCAATGCCTTGAAGGCGGTCGGGTTCGGGTGTCTCTTCATCCTGCTCTGGGTGTGGCTGCGGTATGCGGGGCCGACGTGGGGTTTCTGCGCCCTGGTCGCCCTGGTGCACGACGTGCTGGTGCTGATGGGAGTGTTCGCTCTCACCCAGAAGGAGATCAACAGTCCCTTCGTGGCGGCGGCCCTCACCGTGGTCGGGTACTCGGTGCACGATACCATCGTCATCTTCGACCGGCTGCGGGAGAACCTACGCCTGCGGAAGGGAGAGAGCTTCGCGGAGACGGCCAACATCTCCCTGTTGGAGACCATGCCGCGCTCCATCAACACCGTGTTGACCACTGAATTGGTGTTGGTGGCGACCTACTTCTTCGGGGGCCCCTCGCTGCGGGACTTCATCTTCGCCATGATCGTGGGCATGGGCGTCGGCGCATACTCCTCGATCTTCAACGCCACCCAGTTGATGGTGGTCTTCAGGAACAGACAGGAGCGCAAACTCGCCGCCAAGCGGGGCGTGCAGCCGCGACAGGCGCCGGCCGCCAAGCGGCGGGCCGCGCAGCCGGCCTCCCAACCGTCGCCATCGCCCCAGACCGAGACTGAGGCCGCGGCCTCCCCCGCCCCCACCCCGGAGGCGGGAACGGAGGCGAAACCGGCCGAGGCGGCCTCCGCCGCGCCCCAGCGCAAGCGCAAGCGCTCCCTTCCGCGCAGCGCGCGCAAGAAGTTGCGGGCGGCGGGCAAGCGCAAGCGCCGCTTCTGAGACACCTTCGAGAGCGAGATAATGTCCAAGCCGGTTCGCCCGGATCCCCAGACCCGGGCATCCACCTCCGAGGCCAAGGTCAAAGCCGCAGCCATTTCGGTGGCCTCCAACCTCGCGCTCACTGCGGGCAAACTGGCGGCCGCGTGGGCCACCCACTCGGTGAGCATCCTCTCCGAGGCCCTTCACTCCGGGCTCGACCTCATCGCGTCATTCCTCGCGCTGTTCGCGGTCCGTCGTTCCCGGGAGGCCGCCGACTCCGACCATCAGTTCGGCCACGGGAAATTCGAGAGCATCTCCGGGCTGATCGAGGGCCTGCTCATCTTTGTCGTAGTGGGTCTCATCCTCTGGCGATCCATCGCCAGGATGGTATCCGGGGAGATGGAAATCCACGGGACCTTCCTCGGCATCGTGGTGATGGCCGTCGCCGCCGTGGCCAACTTCTTCGTCTCCGCCATACTGTTCCGAGTGGCCCGCCGCACCGACTCGGTGGCGCTGGAGGCGGACGCCTGGCATCTGCGGACCGATGTGTGGACCTCCGCGGGGGTCGGAGCGGGGCTCGCCGCCATGGCGCTCGGCAAGCGCCTCGGGTTCTCCGCCGCCCTCTATCTCGATCCGTTGCTCGCGATGGCGATTGCGGCGGTCATTCTTCGGGCCGCCTGGAATATCGTCCAGCAATCATGGGGCCACCTCGTGGATCGCTCGCTTCCCGAAGAGGAATTGGAGATGATCCGCGCGCTGCTGCAGGAACACTATCCTCACTACGCAGAATACCATCGCCTGCGCACCCGCAAGGCCGGACCGCAGCGCTACATTGACCTCCACCTGGTGGTCTCCGGGTCACAAACGGTGGCCGAGGCGCACGCCCTGTGCGATCACCTGGAGAAAGATTTGACAGACCTGTTGCCCCGCTGCGAAGTCATGATTCACGTGGAGCCCGAGGACGATCATGAGTGACTCACCCGCGCGCAGCCTCACCGGCGCTCGTTGGCAGGTGGCGGCGGTGGACGAACCGGCCGCGCGGCATCTCTCCAAGGCGCTCTCCGTGGGAGAACTTACCGCACGCGTGCTGGTGTCCCGCGGTCTCAGCGACCCGCAGGAGGCGCGCCGGTTTCTCGATTGCGACCTCGACACCCTCCACGACCCCTGGGACTTGAAGGACATGGACCGGGCGATCGCCCTGCTGCAACGCGCGCTGGAGGAGGGCGACCACATCCGCATCTACGGCGACTATGATGTGGACGGGGTGTGCGCCACCGCGCTCCTGGTGCGGGCACTGAGAGCACTCGGGGGCAACGTGGACTGGCAGATTCCGCATCGCATTGATGAAGGGTATGGATTGAACGAGGAGGCGATCCGCCAGGCCCGGGCGGACCGCGTGCGTCTCCTCATCACGGTGGACTGCGGGGCCTCGGCCGCGGACCGGGTCGCCCTGGCCCAGCGGCTGGGGATGGAGGTGATCGTCACCGACCACCACCGTCCGGGCGATACGCTCCCGGACGCGCCGGTGCTCGACCCCTGGCGGCCGGACTGCCGCTACCCCTTCAAGGAGTTGTCGGGGGTGGGGATGGCCTTCAAACTCATCTCCGCCCTGGCCCGCGCCAGGGACCTTCCCCCGAAGGCCGAACTGCGCTTCCTGGACCTGGTATGCCTGGGCACCATCGCGGATGTGGTGCCTCTGGTGGGAGAGAACCGCGTGCTCGTCCATCACGGGCTTCGGTGTCTTCCCACCTCGCTGAAGGTGGGCATCAGGGCGCTGCTGGAGGCGGCCGGGGTGGAGGGGCCGGTGAGCGCCAGACACGTGGCCTTCGGGCTCGCTCCCCGCATCAACGCGGCCGGCAGAATGGAGCACGCGCAGGCCGCAGTGAAACTCCTGCTCAGCATCGACCCGGAGGAGGCGAAATCGCTGGCCGCCCAGTTGTCCGAGCAGAACGACCGACGCAGGGATCAGGAGAGACGGATCCTCGAAGAAGTGGAAGCCCGGGTGGCGAGCGAGGTGGACCTTGCCCGGGAGCGGGTGATCGTACTCGCCTCCGAGCAATGGCATCCGGGCGTGATCGGCATCGTCGCCTCCCGTCTCGTGGACCGCTACCATCGCCCCGCCCTGCTGATCGCGGTGAGCGATGGCTCCGGGAAGGGGTCGGGGCGCAGCATCACCCCCTTCAACCTCTGGGCCGGATTGAAGGAATGCGCCCCTCTGCTGACCCGATTCGGCGGACACCACTACGCGGCCGGGTTCACCATCCAGGAGGAATTAATCCCGGCCTTGCGAGAGCGCATCAACGAGGTGGCCTCCGCCCTCCTGAGCCCGGAGGACCTCGTCCGCACCATCGCCGCCGATGCGGAGGCCGACCTCACGGACCTGGCCCTGGAGAATGTGGAGGAACTGGAGGCGCTGGCGCCGTTCGGCATGGGCAACCCGCGCCCGAGATTGGTGACGCGGGGGGTGGAGGTCATGGAATCATCCATCGTGGGGGGCGGCGCCCACCTCACGCTGCGGGTCGGCCGTCAGGGTCTGCCGGGGGGCGTGGGCGCGGTGTGGTTCCGCAGGGGCGACGCGGCCAAGGACCTGCCGCCGGGAACCGCGGTGGACATATGCTATCATCCCAGGGTGGATGAGTGGAACGGCAACAGGCGGGTGCGCCTGTTCGTGGAAGATGTGGCCGTCCGATGAGCAAGTTGCGCAAGACCGCAGAGGACCAACTCAAAGAGGATTCGTCATCCGTCAAGGTCGAGGGGGCGGAGAAGGGCATTGACGGCCTGCTCGCGCGCGCCGGCTACCTTCCCGAAGAGGAGCGCGAGGTGGTGTTGCGCGCCTACCGGTTCGCGGAGGAGGCCCATGCCGGACAGCGCAGGATGACCGGGCACCCCTTCGTCAGTCATCCCCTGGCCGTCGCCTCCCTGCTGACCGAGATCGAGGTAGATCACTGCGCGCTGGCCGCCGCGCTGCTGCACGATGTGGTGGAGGACACCGACCGCGACCTGGACGATGTGCGGCGCGAGTTCGGGGAGGAGATCGCCTCCCTGGTGGACGGCCTCACCAAACTGCGGCGGCTGCATTTCGACCGGCGCGGCGAACACCAGGCCCAGAATCTCAGGAAGATGCTGCTGGCGGTGGCCAAGGACCTGCGGGTGGTGCTCATCAAACTCGCCGACCGGCTCCACAACCTGAGCACCATCCGGCCCCTCCCCCCGGACAAGCAGCGGGAGGTGGCCGACGAGACCCTGCACATCTTCGCCCCCATCGCCCACCGGCTGGGCATCTGGCTCTACAAGTGGCGGCTGGAGGACCTGGCCTTCCGGGTGCTGGAGCCCAAGGCCTACCGCGAGATCGTGCGGGCGGTGGCGAAGAGCCGGGAGGAGCGGCTGGCGGTGATCAACCGCGCGGTGGCCCAACTCCGGGAGCGCCTGGAGGCGACCGGCATCTCCGCCAAGATCGAGGGGCGCCCCAAGCACTTCTACAGCATCTACCAGAAGATGAAGAAGCAGGGGGTGGACTTCGACGAAATCCACGACCTGGAGGCGGTGCGCGTCATCGTCAATACCGAATCGGAGTGCTACACCGCGCTGGGGGTGGTGCATTCCCTCTGGCTGCCCCTGCCGGACATGTTCACCGACTACATCGCCAAGCCGAAGCCCAATCGCTACCAGGCCCTCCACACCAAGGTGATCGGGCCCCACGGCGGCCCGATGGAGGTGCAGATTCGCACCTGGGCGATGCACCGGCGCGCCGAGTACGGAATCGCCGCCCACTGGCGGTACAAGGAGGGCGCGGACACAGACGCAGGTGCGGAGACCAAACTGTCCTGGCTGCGCCAACTCTTGGACCTGCACAGCGACCTGAGCGATCCCAGCGAGTGGCTGGAGCACCTCAAACTGGACCTCTTCAAGGACCAGGTGTTCGTCTTCACCCCCAGGGGTGATGTGATAGACCTTCCCGCCGGCTCCACCCCGGTGGACTTCGCCTACCGCATTCACACCGAGGTCGGACATCGGTGTGTGGGGGCGAAGGTCAACGGCCGCATGGTGTCGCTCAACTACGAGTTCAAGAACGGGGATGTGGCGGAGATCATCACCTCCTCCCGCCCCACCGCCCGGCCCAGCCTGGACTGGCTGTCGTTCGTGGTCACCTCCCAGGCGAAGAGCCGCATCAAGACCTGGTATCGGCGCGCCCAGCGGCAGGAGAGCATCGCCCGCGGGCGCGAGCGGCTGGTGGAGGAGTGCGAGCGCCTGGGGCTGGCGCCGGACGAAACGCTCCAGGCCAAGCGCCTGGAATCGCTCGCCCGCGCGCTCCACTACAATACGGTGGACGACCTCTACGCGGCGGTCGGCTACGGAGACCTGGTGGCGGAGACGGCGATCAAGAAACTGCGGGGGGAGCCGCCCAAGACGAAGCAGAAGACGACCGCCAGAGACCAGGGACGGATGCGCGTCGGGGTGACGGCCGGGGGAACGAAGGATGTGCTGTTCCGGCTGTCCCGCTGTTGCGCCCCTCTGCCCGGCGACTCCATCGTGGGGTTCATCACCCGGGGCGCGGGGGTTACCGTGCATCGCAAGGACTGCCCCAACCTCGCCCACCACCTCCAGCGCGAGCCCGGGCGGATACTGCCGGTGGAATGGACGCTCAGCTCCGAGGCCTACTACCCGGTCACCATTCAGGTGGAAGCGCTGGATCGCGTGGGGCTGTTGAGCGACATCACCGCCATCATCAGCGCCACCGACACCAACATCTTGGAGGCGGGGGCGCGCACCATCGGCAAGCCGCGCCGTGCTCGGTTCCAGCTCACCCTGGAGGTGAAAGACCTGGCCCACCTCCAGCGCATTCTGGACCGCATCCGCGCCCTCAGCGACGTGCTTCACGCCGACCGCGAGAGGCGCGTTTGAGCCGGGACCCTCGAATTGGTCAGGAACTCCTCGCCGATCCAACGTACCGGTAGCGGCCGCAGCCCGCGCTGGGCGACAACGCGGAGGGATAGAGGGCTTCGAAGAAGTCCACTGCTCTGCGGCGAACGCGGCAACGCTGGTGGACGTGGTCGTAGTTGGCACAGTCTATGCAACGTCGTGCGCCAACTACCTCCCGACACCTGCTGCTCCGTCCGTGCCACAAGCGACGGGCCCGGCGGCGTCGTAAGTCAGTCTCCACCTTTTCTTCGCCTCCCTGCGAGACTGATGCAGAGAACTGCTAGCGCTCTCAGGTGGAACCGCACGGTCGCTCAGCTACCACAGGGATTTGTATATTACGACGGGCGTGAGCGCATGTCCAGACCTTGTTACCACACCTTGTTCAAGTCGTAGCACACAAACAAGCCCGCTTCCTTCCCCAGCCCCCGTCAGGCATCTCGGAGAGAACCCGTTTCCCCTCTCCTCCCCTATTGCCCCACTTCGGTGACTACCACCTCCCAGCGGCTCGCCTCCTCCCAATCGCCGCTTCGCAGGGTCAGCGTCCACAGCATTTCCGCCAGAGACGAGTTGCCGGGGTCAAGGCGGATGGCCTCTTTGCACTCGGAGACTGCCAGTTTCCACATCTCCAGCGAGTCCCCCAGCTCGGCCAACCGCGCTCGGACGACGGCCAGAGTGCGGTGCCCGCCAGGCGCCTGCGGCAGGGCCTCGGAGACCGCGGCCGCGTGTGCGGCGGCGCGGCGCAAGGCACGTTTTCTCGCCGCGCGTACTTCCCCCCCGCGGGACTGCCCCAACGCAAGGATATCGTCTAGCACCAGATACATATTGGCGAGGGCCATGCGGTCCACCGGCCGCAGCGAGCCGGCCTCGGCCGCCTCCGCCTCCGCGTCTCGGATGGCCCTCTCCGTGTCGGCGCGCAGCCTGGCGGTCTGCTGGGTGATGGCCCCGTTGAAACAGCACTCGGCGAGCGCCCGGCGCACCTCCATCGCGGCGGCCGCCAGCCGGCCGGAGCGATCCCGCGCGCTGACCGCGCGGTCGCGCGCCCGCCTGTCTCGGAGGTAGGCGGCTCCCTGCGGACCCTGCGCGTACTTCTGCGGCGCCAGCCAGGTCAGCCAGGCCGCCTCGCGGAGGGCAGGACCATAGGACCCGGCTCTCCGGTATGCCTGCACCAGGCTCTGCCGAGCCTGGTAGTCGCACGGACTCCGGCGAACCTGGGCCTCCAGGTGGGCAATCGTCTCCACTGCCGCCGACGCCTCCCCGCACAGCACCAACGCGGCCGCGCCGACCACCACCAGTGCGCGCCACATCGCCTTAGTCATCGGGGGCCTCCGCGAACGGTATCCCGTGCTGGTGGAGGAAGCCCCGCAGCACATTGCTCGCCACCGCGAGGTTCAGATCGGTGCGTGGCTCGCCCGCGCTGCCGACTTCGCTGAGCAGCGCATAGGCGACACCCACCACCCGGCCCTTCGCGTCCAGCACCGGCCCTCCGCTGTTGCCGTGGCCGGTGGGCGCGCTGTGCTGGAACCGCCCGATTGTCCCCGGAACGGTCCCGCGAACCAGCACGGTCTCCTCCCCGGTGTCCGGGTCCCGGGAGCGCACATAGGTCATGTCGCCGTGCACCGATCCTCCGCCGATCAGCGACAACACTTCTCCGCCGGTCGCCGTGTAGGTGTCCTCTGGGAAGCCGACGACGGAAATCGGTTGTCCTATCCTCAGGCGGTCAGACCGGGCGATGGGAAGGAAGGCGAACTCCCGCCGCTGGCCGGGGGGCAGAACCACGCGCAGGGCGGCGAGATCGAGGTCCTCGGACAGCGCGGCCACCCGCGCCAGGTAATACCGGGAATCCTCTCCCTCGCCCAGGTGCACCCACACGTCCTTCTCCACCTCCACCAGCCGCCGCATGGCATCCCACTGCTGCCGGGTGAAGTGCAGGTCGCGGTAGCGGATCCCCGCCAGCAGCACGTGCGCGCTGGTCACCAGGTAGCCGTCCCGGGTGATGAAGAATCCGGTGCCGCAGCTCGTGTGCTCCAGGCGGCGGGCCAACTCCTTCTGGTACGGTGTCCAGGTCTGATCGGCGGCCAACTCCTCCACCAGAACGGGCGCAAAGGAGAACGGATCGGCCGCCACCTCCACCCGCACCACCGCCTCCGCGGCAAGGCCGTTCCGCGCGGGGAGCGCTTCAGAATCGGAGGCCGGGGAGGGAGCGGCCGCCGCGCTGGTCAGCGCCAACCACACCACGGCGGCCGTCAGCCACATAATCCGTGAGTATCCGTTCATGCTCTGTGACATCCCGCGGCGGCCGGAGGCCGGCTCGCCGCTCTCTGCGCCGCTGCTGAAGAATTCGACGCGGCGCGGCCGCGGTCCTCGCCCGGCGGTTGTCGGAGGTCGTTCTGCAGGCCGGGCTTCACGCTCTCCGAAGCCTCGTGCGAAGGAGAGTCCCAGGCCCGCCATGCCTCTGTACATTGGCAGCATGGGGCACGACAGATGAACCAGGCCGGCCGTTCTGTAGGGCTGGCATTCCCATGCCAGCCACGGAGAACGCGTGTAGGGTGTGCAGCGCCTTTGCGGCGCGAGGTGGGAATACAGGCGGGCTTGGGAAAGCCCGCCCTACAGTACGTCATTCTCTTTTCACCCACCTCGCCGCGCACCTCGCGCCCCCTATGCAGGGCGGGGGCCGAAGGCACAGGATATCTCCGCCGCAAAGACAACGGCGGACAACATGCCGGTCTTACCAGACCACTGGCGCGAAGACTCTGAAGGAGACTCCGCCCTCCCTGGTCGAACAGTGATAGGATGAAGGCGGACGCGGGAGCCGCAAAGCGCTCCACGCGGCCGCGGCAGCAGTATGGCGCAGCGGCCGGAGACGCCGGCGCCCTGAAATCGAGGTGATCTGATGGAATCGTCATGCGTCGGGGGACACGAATGGGATGGGTGCATCTGCCTGCGATGTGGTGCAGAGCGGGAGCACATCTACTCTGCGGTCGATCCGTGCACGTGCAGACGCTGCGGTGAGACGCGGCATGAGTGGGACGGGTGTGTATGCACGCGCTGCGGTGCCACCCGCCACGACCCGGACGAGAACTGCCGCTGTCGGCGCTGCGGCGAGGAGGCGCACGACTGGGGCACCTTCTGGGAGGAGGGAATAAAGAAGCAGAGCCCTCACTGTCGGCGGTGCGGACTGCTTCGCCCCGAATAGCAGCCGGCAGGGCTTTCTCGGCGGCTCATCCCGCCTGAGGCGCGGCCGCCTCCTCTTCCAACTGTCTGGGGAGCAGGCCGGCGAGCAGGGCGGCGGCGAGCAGGAGCACCACGCTCCAGGCCATCGCCTGCCCCAGCGCCTCCGCGGTGCCCGCGGACCGCCCCAGCAAGTCCGCCAGCGCCCCCACGCCGGTGGCCGCCAGCGACCCCAGCGCCCAGGCCGCGCCCATCACCAGCCCCGAGGCCGCGGTGGCGTGCGCGGGCAGCAACTGCTGGGCCATCATGATGTTGACCGGCAGGGCGGCGAAGAGGCAGGCGCCCATTATCATGGTCATCGCGCCGGCGGCGATTCCCCGGCTGTGGAGGAAGAGCAGGAAGGCCCCGGCCGCCAGCACCATCGTCAACACGGTGAT
>JALGTT010000262.1 GCA_029821235.1 Candidatus Hebobacteria bacterium
TACTGATACGGGAAGTAAAGGCCCAGGTCGTAGAAGGCGGAGAGGACCAGGCTGCGGGCGATGCCGGAAAACGTCTCCATCTGCCGGGCGACGGTGCCCTGGACATAGTCCTTCCACAGGGCGAGTTCCTCCTCCGAGGGGGCCTCTCGCTGGATGCGGACCATCTCCTCGACCGCGGCCCCGATCGCCTCCTCCACATGCGCCGGCGCCACCGCCATGTGCAACACCCATGGGCCGGGGCCGTAGAACGCGTAGTAGTTGCTGAACACGAAGTAGGCGAGTCCCATGTCCTCGCGGATGCGCATGTTGAGCCGGGACATGAACCCCCGCCCCATCAGGTAGTTCATGAGATCCGCTTGGTAGTAGGCCGGGTCGCTCCGGGCGATCCCCGGGAACCCCAGCGCGATGTCCACCTGGGCCTTGTTGGCCACCGGCACGCGCACCACTCTCGGCTCCTTGGGGACGGGGACTTGGGGCAGGTCCGGCCGCGCCGGCTCCCCGCCGCGCTGCCACGAGCCGAAGGCTTTCTCCACCAGTTGCTCCACCGCCTCGGGGCGGAGGTCGCCGACGATGGCGAGGATGGTGTTCTCCGGGCGGTAGTAGCGCTGGTGGAAGGCCACCAGGTCGTCGCGGGTGATGCTCGACACCGTCTCCCGGTTCCCCAACGGCGGGTGATGGAGCGGATGCCCCTTCGGGAAGAGGCGGGCGAACAGTTCCTTCTCGGCCACCTGGTAAGTGTCCTCGTCCCTGCGTTGCTGCGCGGAGATGATCTCGGAGCGGACCTTCTCGATCTCCTCCGGCGGGAAACTTGGCAAGGTGAGTTGCTCCGCGGCCGCCTCCAGCAGCCGCGGGAGATCGTCGGTCATGCACTGGCCGCTGATGGTGGCGACCTGGGTGCCGGTGCCGAAGCCCAGTCGAGCCGCGACGAAGTCCAACTTCTCCTGGATGTCCCGCCAGGAGCGTTTCTCAGTGCCGCGGGATAGCATCTCGGCGCAGAACGCCGCCAGCCCGGCCTTTTCCTCGGGCTCGAACACCGGGCCCGCCATCACGTTTCCGTACACTGACACGAACGGCGCGGCGTGGTTCTCGCGGAGAATCACCCGCATCCCGTTGGACAGCCGGATTTCGTGAACGGGAGGATCGGCCGCGATTCCCGGCGGGGGAGGTACGATCATCGGCTGCGCGTCCGCCGGCAGGCGGTTCGCCGCCTCCGGCCGGTAATGGCGCGGCCCCGGAGGCCCGGAGAGGGCGGAGCCCGTCCTCCCCTCGCCGCCGGTCGCCAGCAGCCGGCCGACGGTCCGATTTTCGGGACGGAAGTACTGCCGCGCCACCCGCATCACATCCTCCGCGGTAACCGCGTCGACGCGGCCCGGGAACTCCTCCAGGTAGTGATAACTGGCGATGAGATGGTAGTAACCGATTTGCTGTGCCAGTTTACTGACGCCGTCGCCGGAGTAGACGAAATGGGCCTTGGTCTGGTTCTTCGCCTTGGCGAGTTCCCGCTGGCCGACGGGCTCGGAGCCGAGTTCCTCGATCACCGCGTCGAGCGCGCGCTCCACCTGTTCGTGCTCGACCCCGGGGCGGAGGGCGGCCTGGAACACGAAGGCCGTGGGCTGAGGGTTCTCGTAGTCCCAGCAGCCGGCCTGGGAGGCGAGGCCGGAGTCCACCAGGGCCCGATACAGCCGGCTGGTGCGGCCGCCGGACAGGATGTTCTGAATCACCTCCAGCACCACGTGGTCCGGGTGATCGATCGGCGGCACCTCATACACCACTTGCAGGTATGACGTGCGCCCCGGCACTTCGAGTTGCACGCGCTGCTCGCCCGTGGGCCCGCGGCCCGGGTTCGGGAGGGGCGTCGGCGGCTCACCCCGCGGGATGTCCCCGAAGTACTGTTCGGCCTTCGCGAAGACCTCGGAGGCCTGCACATCTCCCACCACCACCAGCACCGCGTTGTTCGGCGCGTAGTGCCGTCGGTAGTAGTCCAACACCTTGTCTCTGGTGAGGGCGCGCAGGTCCGCCTTCTCCCCCAGCACCTGCCGGCCGTAGGGCTGGTCCGGGAACTGGGCGGCCATCACCTTTCGCGTCAACAGGAACGATGGGTCGTTTTCCGCGCTCTCGAACTCCGAGAGCACCACTCCCTTCTCGGTCTCCAGGTCGTCCGCGGCCAACAGGCAGTTCGCCATCCGGTCCGACTCGATGCGAAGGGCGAGGTCGAGCGAGTCCCTGGGAAGGGTCTCGACATAGGCCGTGTAGTCCATGGAGGTGAAGCCGTTGAGATAGCCTCCCTTCCGGGTGACCAGGCGGTCCATCTCCCGGCCGCTCATGGTCGGGGTGCCCTTGAAGGCCATGTGCTCCAGGAAGTGGGTGATGCCGGCCTCCCCCTCTGGCTCGTTGCGGAGCCCAACCCGATACCAGATGTAGGAGCACACCAGGGGCGCGGAGTGCTCCTCCAACACCAGCACCTGCAACCCGTTGTCGAGGGTCTGCTCCTGGATGCCCAGGCGGCCCGGGCCGGGCGCGGGATCGCTCCCAAGGCCGGCCTCGGCCGTCAGGCACAGGGCCGCGCACACGAGCAGACAGATAGCCGTGAGCGGCGGCAAACACGCGGAAAATCCCATCACACTTCTTCTCCTTCGAATCACCTCGGTCATCTCGGACCACCTTGGCCCCGGCGACGCTCGTGGTAGGAGGCGATGAACATGATCGCCGCGGACACGAACAGGCCGATGATGATCAACAGCATGCCACCCCCCGGGACCAGTGCCGCGAAGGCCAGCAGCACGAGCATGCCCACCACCACGACCATCATGTGGAGGAAGGCGAACTTCCAGGTCTCCCAGGTCGAATAGACGCGGCCGCACTCCCTGCACACCGCCTCCCCGTGGGCGCGGTGCGCGCCACACCGGGGACAGGTCATCTCTGCTCCGGGATCCTGCTGCTCGAGCTCCTTCCGGCAGTGCTCCAGCCAGTACTTCTCCTCCTTCAGGCTCCCGTCGAGGGCGAGCGCGGCCTCATATTCCTCGATCGCCTCCTCCAACCTGCCCATCTTCCTGAGCAGATCGGCCAGCAGGGAATGAGCGGCGATGTTGTTCGGGTCCTGT
>JALGTT010000263.1 GCA_029821235.1 Candidatus Hebobacteria bacterium
GTGGCCGGAGATGAAGGCGCGGCTGTTCACCGCCCGGGAGCGCCAGTACTGTGACCAGAAGGCCGATCCCGCGCCCCATTATGCGGCCCGGTTTGCCGCCAAGGAGGCGACGGCCAAAGCGGTGGGCAGGTGGCTGCGGTGGCAGGAGGTGGAGGTGGTGTCGGGCGAGCGGAATCGCCCGTTCCTGCGCCTGCAAGGGGAATCGGCCAAAGTCGCCGGGCTGCCGGAGGGCGCGCGCCTGTTGCTGTCTCTCTCCCACAGTCAGGAGTACGCGGTGGCGGTGGTGGCGCGCGTGGCGCCGGAGGGCACGGCCGATGGAGGGCGGACATGAAAGTGCTCACCTGCGAACAGATGCGGGCCCTCGACCGCAGGGCGATCGAGGAACGCGGCATTCCCGGGCTGGAGCTGATGGAGCGCGCCGGCCGGGCGGTCGCGGAGGCCGCCCTCCGCCTCACCGCAGGCGACTCCGACCGGCCCGTGGTGATCGTGTGCGGGGGAGGCAACAACGGGGGCGACGGCCTGGTGGCCGCGCGGCTGCTGGCCGAAAAGGGGCGTCCGGTGAAGGTGCTGCTGGTGACCGGAGGCAGAGAACTGCGGGGGGATGCCGCCGAGAACCTGAAACGCCTGCAGGAGGCCGGCTCCGTGCCGGTGCAGCGGGCGGACGCGGAGGTGGTGCGGCGGGAGTGCGAGGGGGCCGCGCTGGTGGTGGACGCGCTGCTGGGCACCGGCGTCAGCGGCGAACTGCGTTCTCCGGCGCCGGAGGTGATCGAGGCGGTCAACGCGGCCGCCCGCCCGGTGCTGGCGGTGGACATTCCCTCCGGCCTCCACGCCGACACCGGCCGGCCTCTGGGCGGGGCGGTGATGGCGCGCGAGACCGTCACCATGGGCCTGCCCAAACTGGGGCTGCTGATGTCCCCGGGGGCGGACTACGCGGGGTGGGTGACGGTGGCCGACATCGGCCTCCCGAGCGACCTGGTGAAAGAAGCGGAGGCGGCGGGGGAGTTGATCGAGCCCGCGTGGGTGCGTCTGCTGCTGCCGCCCCGCAGGCGCACGGCCCACAAGGGAGACTTCGGGCAGGTATTGGTGATCGCCGGCTCGGTCGGCATGACCGGAGCGGCCTGTCTCTGTGCGGAGGGAGCGCTGCGGGTGGGCGCGGGGCTGGTGAGAGTGGGGTGTCCCGACAGCCTCAACGACATCCTGGAGATGAAGCTCACCGAGGCGATGACATTTCCCCTCCCCGAGACCTATGAGCGCACCCTGGACACGCGCGCTCTCGCGCTCATCCTGGAACTCTCGGGGCAGGCGAGCGTGGTGGCGATCGGCCCCGGCCTCTCCCGGCACCCGGATACCGAACTGCTGGTGCAGCGGCTGGTGGGGCGGATGGAGAAGCCGATGGTGCTGGACGCAGATGCGCTGAACGCGCTGGCGGAGGCCCCCACTCTGCTGGAGAGCGACCACGCGCCCATGGTGCTCACCCCTCACCCCCGGGAACTGGAGCGCCTGCTGGACCTGCCGGCCCGGGAAGTGCAGAGCCACCGCGCGCACTACGCGGAACTCGCGGCGAATCGCTTTCGATCTGTTATAATCCTCAAGGGAGCCTACACCCTGGTGGCCGAGCCGGGCCGGCCGCTCGCCATCAATCCCACCGGCAACCCGGGAATGGCGACCGGCGGCACCGGGGATGTGCTCACCGGCGCGGTCGCCGGCCTGATAGGCCAGGGATTGCTCCCGTTCGAGGCCGCCTGCGCGGGGGCCTATCTGCACGGCCTGGCGGGAGACCTGGCGGCGGCGAGGCTGGGCGAGGCGAGCGTGGTGGCGGGGGACGTGGCGGCGATGCTCCCCGAGGCGTTGAGACAGGTCTCCGGGCAGGAAAACGGGTGAATGCGGAGGGCGGCGAGCGCCGCCGATTGAAGGATAGGCTAGGTGTTGTCTTCTCCATTGGGACAGGCGATCGGGTCGGCCGTGTTGATGATCGCCGTGCTGGTGCTGTATCTCCGTAGATTCGCGCGGTCCTGGCGATGGATGGTGGTGGCGCTGGGGGTCTGCGTGGTGGACCAGGCGGCAAAGGTTGTGGTGTCCTCGCAAAGCGCGCAGCACCGCGTCTCCCTGTTTGGCGGATGGATTCGCGTCAGCTATCTGGAGAACCCGGAACAGGGTTTCGGCGGCAGTTTCTCCTATCTGCTCCTCACCACCGCGGTCTGCGTGACCCTGCTCGTCCTCCTCTACGATCGTCTCGCCAAGACGAAGTATCGCATGTCCACGGTGGCGGAAGTGGGTTTCGCGTTGATGATCGGCGGATACCTGGGCATCCTGCTGGACCGGGTGAGATTGGGCTTTGTGGTGGATTTCCTGGAACTGGGGCGCGCGGGCCGGTTCGTGTACAATCTCGCCGATCTGGCCATCATCCTCGCCGTGGCACTTCTGCTTGCGCGCGGGATCCAATTCCTGGGGCAGGCGAGAGCCAAGGGCACCGGGTTGAGGGACGACATTACGCCATGAGCGGAGAGCGGCCTCAAAGAGAGATCGGCGACCCTGCGGCACTGGGGCGGCGCGTCGCCGGGCGGTTCATCAAACTGGGGGAGCGCCCATCGGTGCGAGCCCTCGCGGAGGAACTGGGGGTGAAGATCGTGGAGGAGGAAGCGCCCCCGCCCGCCCAGCCCGCCGTGCGGGCCGAATACCGGCCCTCCCCACCCTGCATAGTGCTCTACCGCGATCCCCTGGACCGCCTCGCGGCGGCGGTGCATGCGCTCCAGCGGTTCGACATGCTCGCCTGCCGGGTGGACGACGTGCAT
>JALGTT010000264.1 GCA_029821235.1 Candidatus Hebobacteria bacterium
GGCCGCCTGGGTGTCCGCCATCTCCCCGGCCATCTGGACCGCGGCGAAGATGAGGCGGGCCGCGAACCCGATGGTCAACCCCAGGAGAACCTCCCCGGCCGCGGCGAGCACGATGGACGCGCTCCCCTCCACCATCGGCGGCGCAACGGTGGGCGCCAGCAGCAGGGCGAAGGTGAGCGCGAAGGCGGCCTTCATCCTCATCGGAAGGCGTTCGCTCCCCACCAGGGGCGCCAGCATCATCGCTCCCCCGATCCGGCAGAACACCAGGAGGAAGCGCACGATGACCGCCAGGTCCAGGGTGAAGGTCAGCATCTCCCCCTCACGGCCCCACTTTCGCAGTCTGCTGAATCATCCACCGGGCGAAGGTGACCAGGTTTCGCAGCATCCATGGTCCGGCCAGCGCGGCGGCGAGGGTGAATTCCTGTATCTGGGTGGCGGCCAGCACGATGCTGATGACCACCCCCACCACCAGCCCCGCCAGCAGCACCGGCGCGCATACGATGAGCCCGGTCGCCAAGGCGTGTCTCGCCATCTCGATGGCCGCCGTTTCGCTCATAGCACATCCTCCCTCAATGGAAACTGGACACCACGCTGTTGGTGACCAATGTCCATCCGTCAATCAATACGAACAGCAGCAGTTTGCAGGGAAGAGAGATGACCACCGGTGGCATCATCATCATGCCCATGGACATCAGTACGGTGGCCACCACCATGTCTATCACCACGAAGGGAATGAAGATCATCAGCCCCATCACGAAAGCGCGCTTCAATTCCCCAAGCATGAAGGCGGGGATAATCACGTGCAAGGGCAGGTCCTTCGGCGTCTTCGGCCGGGGCAGTTTCCCCAGTTTGAGGAACAGGGCGAGATCCGACTGGCTCGCCTGCCGCAGCATGAACGCGCGCACCGGTGCGATGGCGCGGCTTGCCGCCTCCCGGTACCCGATCTCGTGCGCGAGATATGGTTGCACCGCGCGCTCGTTGGCGGTCCGCCACACCGGCGCCATGGTGAACACGGTGAGGAACAGGGCGAGTCCCACCAGCACGGTGTTGGGGGGGATCTGCTGTGTGCCCAGGGCGCTGCGGGTGAACGAGAGCACGATGAGGATGCGCGTGAATGAGGTCAGCATGATCACCAGCGCCGGCCCCACGGAAAGGACGGTGAGTAGCACCAGGAGTTGAAGGGAGAGCGGCAGGTGTTCCGGCCGCGGGAGACCGTCCAGGGCGATGGTCAACCCTGGGCGTGAGCTCTCCGCGGAGGCGCGCGCGGCCGCGGCGAAAATCCCTGACGCCGCGAACCCGAAACACCACAGCAGTCTCATTGCGCCGCACTCCCCAGCGCCTCGCCGCGCAGCCGTTGCGCGGCGTTCCGCAAGGCCGATGAGAGAGAGGGCGCGGGCCGGGCAGTGCCTGCGAGCAGGCCGTGGAGCAGTTCCTTGAAGCGCGGCCCCTTCTCCGCTTCCTCCTGCGCGGCCGCGGGCGGCAACTCGGCGGGGGCGAGAAAGGTGATCTGGCTGGGGGTGGAGCCTATCAGCACGACCTGCCCGCCGCGCGCGGGATCGCCCACGGCCACCAGGTGGAGCGCGCGCTGCTGGCCCACCGAGATGGTCTCCAGCACCCGCAGATGACTGACGTTCGCGGCGCGGAAGCGCGCCCCGGCCGTGCTGGAAACGTCGAGCGGCGAAACTCGCGGCGACCGCCAGGCTGCCGGCCAGCACTGCCTTCACGGCCAGCGCGGTGAGCGTTCCCTCTGTCCCCATTTCCCCCTCCAAACCCCCGCGGATCAGCGGCGGGAGGTGTGCGTTTCTGCGGCCGCGGGGAGGGGGAGGACACGCCGGCCGCGGCGACGCGGCGGCGCGCACGTGATGAATCGGGTCCCCCGTTGTGATTGGTCCCCACGCCTCTGCCGAATTGCCGGCCCGACCTCTGCCCCTGGTCAGGATGACGGTGCGGGCCGCGTGGGGCTATTCCACAAGGGGAGGGAAAGCGGGCGCGCACCGGCGGCACGCCGCGTCGCGATCATGACACATCCAGACGTAACACACCATTCGGGGACGCAGAATGGCTACACGCCGAGCAGTTTGCGGGCGTTCTCGCCCAGGATCAGGGCCTGCTCGGACTCGCTGAAATGGCAGAGTTCGATCTGCTTCAGCGGGATGGCGGGGTGCATTCCGGGCGCGTCGGTGCCGTACAGCACCTTCTCGGGCCCGCAGATCTCCACCGCCATGGCGATCCACTGGTGGAGCAACACGAAGGCGGTGTCCAGGTAGAGATTAGGGATATTCTTCGCCTCCAGCGCGCACAACTTCATGAAACCCGGGTAATAAGTCGCGAAGCCGCCCCCGTGCCCCAGGATGACCGGCACCTTGGGGTAGGTGCGCGCCATGTGGCAGACGCCGTCAATGTAGGCCACATCCGCATTCGTGTGCACCAGCAGGGGCCGCTGGTACTCGCTCAGCATCTCCATGAGTCGGCGGGTGGGGAAGCCGTCGCCCAGCCCGGTGTGGATCTTCAGGCCGCGGAAATCGTACTCCTCGAAGGCGCGGCGGAGTTGCGCGAAAGCGCGCTCCTCATCGTTCAGGTTGACCCGCGCATAGCCGATCAACTTGTCCGGATGGGCCGCCACCGCCTCCCGGATCTCCTCGATGGCGAACTCGTAGTCTTGATAGGCGACCGGCATGATGCAGGTCTTGTGGACCCCGGCCTTCGCCATCTGCTCCAGCACCAGGTCAACGGACTGGTCCACTTGATAGGTGTCATTGAGCCGCTCGCCGCGGCCGATGTGTGCGTGTGTGTCAATTATCATCTTGGCTCTCCCGCGGCCTCTGTTTTTCCGCCAAGTTCCTGAGTCCTGCCTTCGCGCCGGGCTCCTCGGGATTCAAGGAGAGCGCCTTGCGAAACGCGCGCTCGGCCTCCGCGGTGCGGCCTGCGGAGAGATAGGCGGCCCCCAGCGCGGTCCAGCCGACCGCGTTGGAGGGAGCGATTTCGAGCGACTTTCTCAGGTAGCCGATGGCTTCCTCCTTGCGGCCGAGTTCCCCGGCCACCCCGGCCAGGCAGAGCAGGGCGCGCGGATCCGAGGGCGAGATGCGGAGCGTCTGCTGGAAAGCGGCGATCGCGCCCTCCGGGTCCCCGGACTTCCAGCGCGCCAGCCCCAGGTAGAACTGCGACAGGCGCACCTGGGGGGCGAGTCTTGCCCCCAGTTCCGCCTCCTCCCTCGCCTCCTGCATCTTCCCGGCCTGGAGCAGGTACCCGGCGAGCAGAGTGTGCGTGACACCGTTGCCGGGGTCCAGCGCAGCCGATTTCCGCAGATATTCGATACCCTCGCTCAGGTGGCCGGTGCTGGCGAGGATGACGCCGAACTCGCGCGCTGCTCCCGCATCGTGGGGAAGGGCTTTCACCACCGCCCTCAACTCGGCCAGCGCCTGCTCGTGCTGCCCGGCCATGAGAAGTTGGAGGCCGTTCTCCCGCCGCGCCTGGGGGCAGTCCGGCGCGATCGCCAACGCCTTCAGAAGCAACTCGCGCGACTCGCGGATCTTCCCCTGACCGCCCAGACGCTGCGCGGCGAGCACCAGGTCTCGCGCGCGGTCGGCGGCACGCCACCGCGGCCGCGCCGTCAGCACTCCGGCGGAGGTGGCCACCGCCGCGAGGGAAGAGATGACCAGCAGCGCCAGCGACACCCTTCGCATCATGGCGGTCCTGCTCCGGCCGAGGCGGTGTTGACTTCGCCCCGCTTCAGAATCTCGAAGCCGCCGGTGTCCTCACTCCAGGCGGCCAGGTATTCGTTGGGCATGAGTGTCGAAAGCGCGAACACCTCGGGGGGAACGTCGCCGTGAGACGAGACCGTCCTGATGGACACCGGTCTCTTCAGCCTCAGGCTGACCGCCTGGGGAAAGGAGTTTCGCATGACCTGTGCGCCCAGGCGCTTCTCGGGGAGCCCTTGAACGTAGAGCACCATCCCCGGTTGCCTGCTTTCGAGTTCCTCTGCCAGTTGGGCGCCCTGGGCGACTATCCGCTCCACCTGGCGGTGGGCGGCGCGCCATGGCATCACATACCAGGCGGTGAGCGCACCCGCCACCACGACGGTCGCCAGCAGCACGCCTCCGCTGCGCTTCCATCCGGCCCCCTTGCCCGCGCAGATGTCGCCGAACAACCATATCAGCCCGATGGTGGGCAGATAGGTAAAGCGGCTGTGTTCCAGGTCCATGGTCCCGGCCGGAAGTATCCACACCGGCACGCACATCACCACCAGAAACCCCATCCACAGGGCCAGCCGTCTGCCGGGAACCACCGCCAGGCCCCTCAGCCACCACACCACCCAGGGGAGCATGATCAGGGCGACCGCGTAGAACAGCGGGGCGCCTCCCGTGCTCCCCACCAGAGCGCGATTGATGGGGAACAGGAAGGTAGCCAGGTGGCGGAGGGGAGAGGAAGGAAAGGCGAGATTCCAGGGGCCCACGATCACTCGATACCCGCCCATAGAACCAAGGGATAGGTATCTCCATATGAGATAGCCGGCGAGCACCGCCGCATACGGGAGCGTGAAGGTTGC
>JALGTT010000265.1 GCA_029821235.1 Candidatus Hebobacteria bacterium
ACAAAGGACCACCCCACCCCCTCGGATAATTACAGGGCAGCGTTCGGGGGCACGCCCGCGAGATCGGAGAACAGAGGAAGGCAGTGACAGAAGAGATCGTCGGCAAGTCGGCCGGCTGGACCGGGCCGATCGAGGAATACACCCGCAACGAGGGATCGGTGGGGCGGAAGCGCATCGTATTCGTCGGGGCGTCCTACAAGTTCGTGCACAAGGTGCTGCGCGACATGCTGCTGGTGGGAGGGTTCGAGGACTGCGAGCTGGTGGTCCACGACATCACCGAGCGGCCCCTGACCGTGGTCGCCGACCTGCTGGAGAAGATCGCGCGCCAGAAGAACACCAACATCGTGGTGCGCCGCACCCTCGACCGTGAGGAGGCGCTGCGGGGAGCGGACGCGGTGATCCTCTCCATCACCACCGGCGGCCGGGAGGCCGATTTTCGCTCCTGGGAGGTGTGCGCCAAGTACGGGATACCGGTGGGCGTGGGGGACACCCTGGGACCGGCCGCGCTGGCGCGGAATCTGCGCGAGATACCGGTCGTGGTGGGGATCGCCCGCGACATGGAGCGCCTCTGCCCGGAGGCCGCCCTGCTCAACTTCACCAACCCGATGTCCTGCATCACCGGCGCGATGGCGAGATACACCTCCCTCCCCGCGGTGTGGGGGCTGTGCCACTCCGCGGACGAGCTGTTCTCCTACTTCGCCCGCGTGTTCGGGGTCAAGAAGTCCCAGGTGGAGATGGAGGTGGGCGGGGTGAACCACCAGTCCTTCGTCACCACCCTGCGGATCGAGGGTGAGGACAGGACCGCGGACATCCTCGACGCCACCCTCGCCTCCGATGCGAAGCTGGAGGACAACCTGCTGGAGACCAAACACGAGGAGGTGCGCTTCCAGCAGGACATCTTCCGCCTGCTCGGCGTCTGGCCATCCACGGGAGAGACCCACCTCGCCGAGTTCTACGAATACTTCTACACCCCCCGCCGCCTGGACCAGTTGGGGCTCCGCAGCCGCCTCCGCCGGATCATCCCCGGCCGGCCGCCCTTCGGCCCCACCGAGCCCCCGCAGATAATCCTCGACTGGGCCTACGGCCCCGAGCCGGTCGGCGACCTCCATCTGCTCACCACCGAGCACGCCCACGAACTGCTCTGGTCCTACTTCACCGGCGAGCCGTTCACACGGGTTCTGAACCTGCTGAACGCGGGCGAGTGGCTCCGCGGCATCCCGCGGGACGCCTGTGTGGAGGTGATGGTGACGGTGGCCGGTTCGAAGGTGACCGGCGAGCAGGTGGCACTTCCCCCGGCCGTGCATTCACTGGTGCAGCGCTGGACCACCATCCACGACCTGAGCATCCGCGCGGCGATGGAGTGCGACCGGGAGGCGGCCCGCCAGGCCCTCTTCCTCGACCCCCACGTCACCGACATGTACGACATCGAACCACTGCTGGAGGACATGCTGAAGGCCGCGGAGAAGTGGCTGCCGGCGAAGTGGTTCGCGTAATGCACTGACTGGAAGACCGCCAGGAGGCCGACGGACAGGTCGCAACCGGTATTCTAGGAGAACTCCTCCGCGTGAACGATTTCTTCGTCCACCTGTTCCAGATCCAACAGGAGCTTCGCCCGTCGTGGACTACCATCGGCGTTGCGAAAGTCCTGCTGGAACATCCCGCACTTCACCAGCGTTCGCTGCGTGATCTGGAGAAAGGACACTTGGCGAAGCGTGAGAGAGACCTTTCGCAGTCGTGACCAAGCGCCCCGCCGAATTCTCTCCTTGACGTACTTGGATACTTTCCCCTTGATCTTCTGGTGCCACTCCTGGAACGACCTCTTCTCGTCGTTGTACTCCACTTCTCCCAGAGCCAGCACCAGCCCCATGGCCCCGTAGTCCTGTATGGCCAGATGAATGGCTTCAAGATCGTTCACGATTACCTGGTGCGAGCTGGTGTTGATGGCGTGTACCTTGAAGTCCCATGGAATAGCCAGAAATGCGTCAAACTGGGCGTTTCCGTACTTCGGGCCGGGGATATCCATCAGTGATGGCAAGTGGCGCTCGCACAAGAACTGAAAGTAAAACCCTATCCATTCCATCTGACGCCAATTTCGGCTGCCACCCTCCTTCATCTCGAGAATCGCCGTCTTCCCATCCCAATGATAGGGCAGATGGGCCTTCAGGATAGCCCCAACGGACTTTGCATGATCGCGGACACTCGTCAAGACGCATCCCTCTCGAACAGCGGCAACGTTCTTGCCTTTGCTTTGTCCGTCGGCTCCGCCTTGACCCGATACACGTCGTTGTCCAGACGCTCCCGGGCGAACTCGAAGTACTCTTGCACTATCTCGAATCCGAGGTATCTCCGTCCATGCATCTTGCTGACCACCGCGACCTGTCCGGACCCAAGGAAAGGATCTAAGACTAGATCGCCGGGCTCGGTCGTATATGCCAGTATCTTCTCAATCAGCTCTGCAGGCAGCTTAGTTGGCGTCTTCTTGTCACCATGCCAATACTCGCGCCTTATGACCCATACGTCCTCCATATCGCGATAGCGCATGCTGCCGCCGTCCTCGGTGCGGTCCCCTTTTTTGAAACGGACATCATTGAAGAACTTGCGCTTCGCGTCATCCTTGGCGAGAAAGAGGCAGTGATAGTGCGATGTCACGAATCTCCGCCTGCAGTAGACACCGAACTGATACTTCCAGATGATGTGATTCACCGTGACGAAGCCGGTGTCATCGGCGGCGATGAGAATATCCTTTAGGTTGTTCCAACCCGAGAATACGAACATGCTACGAACATGCTCCCCGTATCCTTGAGCGCGCGGAAACAATGTCCCATCCACGCCAGCGTGAACGAAAGGTAATCGTTGGCTGGCGTTTCTTTGTATCCTGTGAGCACCCGACTGCCTGTCCTGTTGTAATTGGAGCGCTTGGGACCGAATTCGATCCCGAACGGTGGATCTGTGATCACCAGATCCACGCTTTCTCCCTCAACGAGATATGGTAGATGTTGTTCTCGCTGATCTCGGACATCAGCCGTTCCCTTCCTTTGGGCAAGATAGCACGTTGTCCAGACCATGACAAGCGATCATGGAATACCGCCCTCCTGGAGGACATGCTGAAGGCCGCGGAGAAGTGGCTGCCAGCGAAGTGGTTCACGTGACCCCCCGCGGCAAGGCGCGTCCCAGTAGCGCGGGAGATACAAAGGAGTTCATGATGCGCAAAGGCGTTGACTGCCGGAAGCGAAGCACCTGGAGAAGAGGGTTCGCACCCAATCAGACCGTTCAGCGGGTGAGGCCCAAGGAGAGCGACGAGTACATTCTAAATCCACACAAAGGAACCACCACCTTTCAGCGGTTCAACGGAGACCCGTTGTACGAGGGCAACCGCTGGGACGACCGAGTCGCCCCCGTGGAGTTCAAGCCCTACCGCGGCGGCAGCCTGCACAACGGCCGCTACCCGGACACCACCATCGCCTATCTCCGCTGGCGGTGGGCGGTGATCGAGCCGGAGAAGGGCAAGTACCGCTGGGACATCATCGAGGGCGCGCTCAAGGCGGCCGAGGAGCGCGGCCAGACCCTCCAGGTGAGGATGCAGCCCTACTGCGGGGACGACCTGCCGGAGTGGTTCTGGGAGATGGGCGGAGTGCGCCAGCGCAGGCCCACCACCTACGGATTCCGCGAGCCGGACATCAACCACCCCATCTACATCAAGCACTGGACCGAATTCATCCGCGCCTTCGGCCGGCGCTTCGACGGCCATCCCAATCTCGAATCCTTCGACATCGCCTATGGCGGGCCGTGGGGGGAGGCAGGTGGAAACTCCACCCCGGCCACCGCGCGCAGGCTCGTGGACGTCTACCTGCGCTCCTTCAAGCAGACGCAACTCGTCTCCATGCTGGGCACCCATGGATGCAAGTACGCGGCCGGCGCCGGCCGGCCGATCGGCTGGCGGGCCGACTGCTTCGGAGACGTGCACACCGAGGGGGACGGCGTAGTGCCCGACGGGCTCAACTGGAACCACATGTACGACGCCTACCCCATGGAGGTGGTGCGCAACGGCGTGCTCGACGCCTGGCAGCGGGCGCCGGTGACGTTCGAGACCTGCTGGACCGTGGGGCACTGGTATGAGCAGGGCTGGGACGTGGACTGGATCCTCGAGCAGGGCCTCCGCTACCACATCTCCGTGTTCATGCCGAAGTCGTGCTACATCCCGGAGGAGTGGGCGGACAAGATCGAGGAGTTCAACAAGCGCATGGGCTACCGCTTCGTGCTCAGGCAGCTCCTCCTCCCCCTCGAGGCCAAGCCAGGCCAGCGGATGCGGATTCAGGTGTCCCTGGAGAACGTGGGCGTCGCGCCCATCTACCGCCCCTATCGCTTCGCCTTCCGCTTCCGGCAGGACCAGAGGGAGGAGGTGATCCAGTCCCGCCGGGACATCCGCAAGTGGCTGCCCGGGCACGTGTGGTTCCAGGAGACGCTCACCTTCCCCAAGTGGCTCAAGCGCGGCCGCTCCACGAAACTCGACGTGGGGATCGTGGATCCGGACACGGGCGAGCCGCGGGTGCGCTTCGCCATCGAGGACGTGCGGAAGGACGGCTGGCACCCGATGACCCTCGTGGACGTGGTGTAGGCGCGGCGGCGGCCTCCCGGCCGGCCTCCCATCACGCTTGACAGGACCCCGGAAATCCGTTAGCATTTGCTTAAATGGTAACGGAGTCCGCAAAACAGCAGATGGTGCGGGCCTTCAAGGCCCTCTCCGACCCCACCCGGGTCAGCATCATCGGTCACCTGAGCGACGGGCCGCGCTGTGTGGGCGTGCTCGCCGAGGCGCTCGGCGTCACCCACTCGGCGGTCTCGCAGCACCTGCGCATCCTGCGGGAGGCGGGGCTGGTGGAGAGCAAGAGGCGCGGCTGCCGCGTTCACTACGCGCTCTCCCGGCGGGCCGTGGGCAAGACCCTGACCCAGATAGAGGGCTGGCTCGGCCCCCTCGCGGCCGCCTCGGAGGGCACGGCATCCCGGAAGCCGACCTGCAAGCGCACCAGCGCGCGCAGACCCAAGTCCAGGAGGTAGAAGGAAATGTGTAACGCAACCAAGAAGTGCGAGAAGGGCAAGGACCCCAAGACCTGTTCCCCGGAGCAGATCAAGGAGTGTCACGGCGACTCGGCCACCCACCCCTGCGAGACCGACAACAAGTCCGCGGACAAGTAGCCACCGGCCGTGGACTTCCGGGGCCTGCCTGATTTCTACGAGACGGTGGCCCGCGACATGGCGGGCTTCGCCAGAGACGCGGCCGG
>JALGTT010000266.1 GCA_029821235.1 Candidatus Hebobacteria bacterium
GGATAGTTTCCTCCGAGGCGACGTAATAGTCGGCATAGTCCCGTATCGCGTAGGCCACCTCCAGCATCTGCATCAGGCACGCGTCCGCCGCCACGATGTCCAACTTCTTGCCCAGTGAGTCGCGGATGTCGCTCAGCGCGGACGCGAACTCCCCCACCGTGAGGCAGTCGTAGAAACTGCTCTCGTCGTACGCGATTCCCTTGTGCGGCTTCACCGACGGCGATTTCTTCCACCCGCTCCCGTGGTCCCACACCACCAGGAGGTAGTGGTCGGCCGGGTAGTTGGCCGCACACCACAGGACGAAGTCGCGCAGGGTGCTCGGGTCCCCCATGTTCAACTCCCCAAGCGGAGGGCCCACCGGTCCCCCATGTTCAACTCCCCAAGCGGAGGGCCCACCTGGGTGGAGGCGATGACGGTGGGGTTGGTGTCGTGGGTGATCAGGTAACGGCGCGTCTCCGTCCAGTCGCCGTTGCTGTCGTCATAGCCGGGCAGGCGGTCCAGTTGCACCACCACGTTGATGTCCGGGGAGGAGGGCGCCCACTCCATCTCGTTCACGTCGTTGATCCCCGCGGGCTCCAGATTGTTGTCCGCGTCCAGATAGACCATCACCGTCCAGGTCGCCCCCCGGGCGGTGGCGGGCAGGCCGCATACCAGCAGGGCGATTGCCGCGACCCATGCCCACTTCGCCATTCGTGGGATGCTGTTCGTCGCTTTGTTCATCGCTCTGTCCTCGTCATTTGCGGAGGGACATGCCGGCCATCCCCCCGTCATTCGGTAAAGCGATACTTGACAAGTGTCCACAATGCCACCACGCCGTCCCACCAACGTATCTTCTTTCCCGCGCCGATGGCGCGCGCCTGGTAGTTCACGGGCACTTCGTGAATCGCGAAGCCCCGCTTCAGCAACTTGGCCGTCACCTCCGGGCAGAACTCAAACCGCTGGCACTTCAACGGTATTGCGCGGATGAGGTCGGCGCGGAACACCTTGTAGCAGGTGGCCTCGTCCGTGATTCGGCTGCCGAACAACAGATTCACCAGCCGCGCCGCGATCCAGTTGAAGATACGGTGCGGCCACCGCATGCCCTGGAACCTGGGGGCTCGCGTTCCATATACCACCTTTGCCTTGCCGGACACGATGGGGGCGATGAGCGCGGGGTAGTCCGCGGGGTCGTACTCCAGGTCCGCGTCCTGGATGAGGATGATGTCCCCGGTCGCCATCTCCAGCCCCCGCCTGATGGCCGCTCCCTTCCCCATGTTTCGCGGCTGGCGCACCACCCGCAGGTCGGCGCCCTGCAGAGACTCCAGCACCTCGGAGGTGCCGTCCGTGCTGGCGTCGTCCACCACGATGATCTCCTTGTCGACAGGTGAGGCGCGCACCCGGGAGATGGTCTCCGCCACCGTATCTTGTTCGTTGTAGACAGGGATGATGACTGAGACCTTGGCGCTGGACTGCTGATTTTCCGTGCCCATGGCGCTATGAATATTCTGCGGGAAAACCCGCGGCGCCTTCGCGGACACGCAATCTCGTCCGACATGCGGCCCAATTTGTGATATCCTATGACAGGAGGTCGAGAGACCTCAGCGGCGCGAAGGCAGGGCAGATGGAGGGAACCAACAAACGTGGTTCTCCGGCTGTGGTGCGCGAACTTCTTGGCGGGTTGGCGCGTCCAACACAGAGGAGGGCGAAGATGGAAGAGGCCCTGAGGCCTCGGTTGGTGTCGGCAGAAAGGCCCGTTGACGGGCAGGCCCTGGCGGCGGCGAGCGATGTGGAGCTGACGGCGGCGTGCCAGAACGGTTCCCAGGCGGCGTTCCGGGAGCTGCTCTCCCGCTACCGGAAGCCGGCGTTGGCGCTCGCGTATCACATGCTGGGAGATGCGGAAGATGCAGAGGACGCCGCACAGGAGGCCTTCGTGCGTGTGTTTCAGGCTATCCCCAGGTTCCGGGGCCAGGCCGCCTTCTCCACCTGGCTCTATCGCATCGTCACCAACACCTGCCTGGGCCGCCTTCGCCGAAGGCGAGAGAAGATCTCCCTGGAGCGGGTCTCCGAGCCGAGAAGCGCAGACAGTCCCTCACACCAGGTTACGAATGCGCTGATGACGAGACAAGTGCTGAGTATGATGCCTCCCAAACTGCGAACGGTATTGCTGCTGCGGGTCGAAGGGAGGCTGAGCTATCGGGAGATCGCTGACGCACTGGGGCTGCCTATGGGAACGGTAAGGTCGCGGTTGAGCAAGGCGCGGACAGCATTTCGGAAACTGTGGCTCGATCTGTCAGAAAGCGGAGATTGACGATGCTTGCATGTCGCCTGATTCAGAGAGACCTGTCATCATATCTGGACGGAGAGTTGCCCGCCGCGCGGGCGGCGCGCCTGGAGGCCCATCTACGGACCTGCCAGCGCTGCCGGGAGGAGATCGCGGCCCTGGAGGGCATAAACGACCAGATCCGCGCGGTCTCCCACGATCTCCAGGTCAGCCAGGACTTCGATCAGCGCGTGCTGCGCGCCGTAGGGTACTATCAGGTCACCCGCGCCCAACGCCAGCGCAAACCCCTCACCAAGCCGCTGGTGGTGGTGGCCCTCATCCTCCTGGCTCTGCTGGGGATGATCCGTCACTTCTTCAGCCGAACCCTCCCCCTGCCCGCGCGGGCGCCCGTTCCCGCGGTGAGCGGGCTCGCCCCCGCCGCCTCCGGCGCGACCATGCCGGACCGCGACCGCGAACGGCGGCGCTAGCGGGCGCTCACCAGAAACACGGCATGAGGGGGTAGTCTTCCGTGGACCTCTGACCCCGCAACTCGCAGCGCGCCGGCCGACGCGTCGCTATCGGCACTGAAGGTCCGCCCGGCCACGTCCAGGGACCTCCTGCCCAGGCTCCCCATGCGGCTCGGCTTCAGGGAGGCCGAGAATTCCACCGGCTCCCGATGAATGTTGACCAGCACCAGGACCACCCCTTCCCCCGGAGGTTTCCAGAGGGAGCCGAGTACGGGGCTCTGCCGCCGCCAGACCACGCGGCGCCTCTCGGGCTCCGACCCCGGCGGATTGACCAGCATCTCCACCTGGAT
>JALGTT010000267.1 GCA_029821235.1 Candidatus Hebobacteria bacterium
GGGCTCCAGCGCGTTATAGTCGTAGGGCAGAGGGGGAAGTTCGAATGGCATTTGCTCTGCTTCTCCTTTCTCCAGCAGGGGAAAGCCGAGCGACGAGAGCGAAAGGGCGGCCACACCAACCCCAGCCAGCCGCAGGAACTCCCGCCGATCCAACTCCATCTGCCTGGAACTCCCCTGCGAGTCTTACGCCCCTAATACCCTGGCCGCCGACCGGCAACCTGCCGGGGGAGGCGCTGTTTGTTGCGAGACCACCACATGCTGAAGGATGGGACCGTGAGAGGGATCCTGCTCGACCTGTACATGGCTGTCAATACCTTGCTAGTCAAGGCATAGGGCGTCTGGACAAGGGTATTGGCCAAGCTCGGCAGAACCCGTAGCCTGGACGAAGTAATCCGAGGAGCGACAGTGGAGGAAACGCTGGAGCAAGATCGCTTTGCTGGATGTCTGTTGGGCGGCGCAGTTGGCGATGCTCTTGGCGCTCCCATCGAGTTCATGTCGCTGAGCGAGATTCGGGAGCGTTTTGGGCGCCGCGGCATAGAGCGCTATGCTCCCGCCTATGGACGTATCGGCGCGATCACCGACGACACTCAGATGACCCTCTTCACGGCAGAGGGACTCATCCGCGCGAGGCGTCGCTTCACAAGTCGGGGGATCTGCAATCTACAAGTGGTCGTCTGGCGCGCCTACGTGCGGTGGCTCTTGACCCAGGGGGAAGAAGCGCCCAGCCTGGACCTGACGGCTGAGCCCGATGGCTGGCTTTACCAACAGCAAGAACTGCATGCCAGGCGAAGTCCGGGCGCGACCTGTCTGTCGGCGCTCCGTCAGGCCACCCGCGAGACAGCGACGCGTGCGGCCAACGACAGCAAGGGATGCGGTGGAGTGGTGCGCATCGCACCGGTAGGCCTCCTCGCCATCGGGCCGTTCGAGTGTGGCGCCGACATAGCCGCGATCACGCACGGACACCCGACCGGACAACTCGCAGCCGGGTTCCTGGCGCACACCATAGGCATGATCGTCCGTGGGGCGAGTCTGCGCGCTGCCATAGACTCGGCCATGGAGGAGTTGCAGAAGCGGGCGGAACACGAGGAATGCACGGCGGCGGTAAGGGCAGCGCTGGAAGCCGCCGAGGCCGAAACCGAGGTGGGACCCGAAGCGGTGGAAGATCTCGGGGCGGGCTGGGTAGCAGAGGAGGCGCTAGCGATTGCGATTTTCTGCGCGCTCAAGGCGGATGACTTCGCCCACGGTGTCAGGCTTGCTGTGAACCACTCAGGAGACTCCGACAGCGCCGGCGCCATCACGGGGAATCTGCTGGGGGCGCTGTGGGGGAAGCAGGCCATTCCCAGCGAATTTTTCAGAGACCTCGAGTTGCGGGAAGTGATAGAACAAGTAGCGACCGATCTGGCGAGGCCCCCCGACGAGAAGGACTGCTCGCGCTACCCGCCGTGGTAGCCGGCCCGCCCACGCGAGAGGAAGACTATCGTGCACCTGCCCTACGGCATGGCGGAATTGCGTCCCACCCGCGTCGTGTCCGCGGACACGGTCCGGTGTCATGTGGTCGGGTGTATGGTCGAGGTGCCGCGCCAGCGGAGGCGATTCCGCGCTGACAACACCTACCTCTGTCTGCAGCACGGCATCTACCTGTCCCCCTCCACGTTTCAGTACCGGGACCCATACTGCAACCTCCTCTGGCGAGATGACACGGACCGGTGCTGTCTGCAAATCGTGGAATCGGTGAAGCGCACCATGGAGAGACTGGGAAGGGAGCGGGACGAAGATGCGCTCACGTGGAACGTTGTGCGCGCCTTCGAACGGGAGGGTCGCCTGCGCGCGCTGGCCGAACTGCTGACCGGGGAAGGCTGCAATCTTCCCCCGGGGGAGCCGCAGGTTATTTACTGGGCAACTGACCTGGTGAAGGGGGAGCGGTGGCGGCTGCTCGAACAGGCGCAGTGTGAGTTTGGGGAGTCCCCTGAGCGGGGAACTGAACCGGACGCGGCGCTGTACTGGCCTGGCGAACACCTTGTCTTCGTGGAAGCGAAGTTCTGCGCCCCCAGTTGCACGACACCGAGTGTCAAACCTCGCCGCGAGGACGAGAGGCCGTTCTCCTACGGCGGGCACCCACACTTCTCACGGGCCTTCAAAGGCAGTTACCACCAGATCGCGGTGGAGAGCAGAATGTACCAACTCATGCGTCTCTGGCTGCTCGGCTCGTGGGCGGCAAAGACGAACGGGGCCGCCTTCCGCCTGGTGAATCTTGTGCGTTGGCGCAAGGAGGCAGACATCGAGACCCGGTTTGGAGGCCGTTGGTGTCGCCAGGACTCCGCGCGCCGCTTCCGGCGGGCCACTTGGGAAGAGATCTGGGATCGGCTGCCGGAGACGGGACTGAGCGATCGGACTATGACCATCTTGGATCAGTATCTTGCCAACAAGAGCGCCGGATACGACTCTTATGGCAGCCTGCGCCGCGCGTTCGCGCCGAGAACGGAGCGAATGGGTGGGCGCTAGTCGGGAGGGGGCGCGACAAACGCGCGGCCGGGGATGGTCTGGTCTTCGAGAAGGAATGGCCCCAATGCACAATGCCCCGTCCGCCGGTGTGGTGGGCCCGGTAGGATTCGAACCTACGACCGAGCGGTTATGAGCCGCCTGCTCTACCACTGAGCTACGGGCCCGTCTGGTTCTGCACTCGGATTATAGCGGTGCGAGCGTGGGGAATCAATGCGTGGGGGTTTGTCGAGCGGTTATGAGTCTGCCTACGGCAGACTCTATTCTGCACTCTATAGCGGTGGGAGCGTAGGGAATCAATGCATGGAGGGTTGTAGGGCAGGCGTGCCTACGCCCGCCGGCCGTTCTGGTGCCCTACGCCCGCCGCATGTCTCCCCGCAGATTGAAAATCTGCACCACCTATTGAGAATAGCCTGCTGTAGGGCGGGCATTCCCGCCAAACGGCCGGGCGGGCAAGCCTATGCCAGCCAGTCGGGAATGGGTGAGGCGGAGTGTTCTGGGTAGTGCGAGACAAGGAGAGGCGGGCTTGGGAAAGCCCGCCCTACAGGGCAGGC
>JALGTT010000013.1 GCA_029821235.1 Candidatus Hebobacteria bacterium
GCGGATGTCAATCTGCTCGCCTATCACCGTGCGCGGCAGGTAGAGGCTGTTCGGCTCCCAGTTGGGGTGCACCACCGCCCGCCCCGGATGTCCCTCGTAGCCCAGCGCCCCGTCGAACTGGCAGGGGGTGAGGTCGTTCGGGTCGTAGATGAGCGGCTTTCCCAGCCGGTCCAGAATCACCAACTGGTCGGGCGACGGCTGCCAGCGGAAATAACTCTCCGTTCCCGGCACCTTGGTGCCCACCTCGCCGTAGACCAGCAACTGCCCCATGTTCAGCGGGTTGTTGGTGAGGGTGGCGGAGATCACCTCCCCGCGGTAGTCGGTGGCGACGATGGCGTCGGGGATGGTATCGGGCTGAAGCCGCCACCGGTTGAGTTCCGCCTCGGCCAGTTGCGCGGCGACGGTGCGTTGATCGCTGATCTCGATCGCCGAGTAGCCGGGGGGGAAGATGCGCAGCATCGCATAGATGCCGATCATCAACACCACCAGCGCCAACAGCACCTCGATCAGGGTGAAGCCCCCCGCCCGCCGCGGGAGCCCCGCCCCCGCGCCACGGAGGGTGGTCCGACCCTTCTCTGCCGTCTCTGTCGTGCAAGCCATGCCGAGTCTTTCGTCCCAGCCGTATTCGCTCATCAGATGCGGCCCGCGCCGTCTCCGGGCCGCGGGAACGTCACGCCATCCCCGGTCACATGATGGGTTCGCGGGGGTAGCCGAAGTCCCCGGAAACGTCCGCGAACGGACGGTTGTCCGGGGAGGCGACCACCCGTCTCACACTGCCGTCCACGAACAACACCAAGTCCATGTCCCCCGGGTTCACCGCCGCCGCCACCCCCGGCCACGCCGGCGGTTTCGCCGAGCGATGGAACGGACACCAGGTGACCACGGTGTCCACCGGAGGATAGGGCTGAAGCAGGTTCCTGCTGTCATAGACCCCTGCCGGCCAGTGATTGCGCCGGTAGAACTGGTCGTAGTTGCCCCATCGGTACTCATCCTCCACCGCCGCGGGGTTGTCCGACCGGTTGAAATAGGGCGCCCCCGCCTGACCGTCGGACTCCCGCTGTGAGAGCACGGACTCGTCCAGTGCGACGTCGTTGGCCGGGCAGTGGAAGGTCTTCAGTCTGGTGATGTAGCCGCTGCCTTTGAACCAGTCGAACTGGCTGAGGCCTTTGTCCGGGTCCACGCCCGGCTTCAACTGCCCCGAGGCATCGTAGAGCCTGGGTTCCAAGCTGTGGGGGGGGAGTTGCTCCGCGTAGGCGCCGAGGTAATAGAGCGTGTAGAGGCCCATCCCCCTCACGCCGGTGTCGAAGGGGGTGCCGTCCGGACGGTAGGCCGCGCCCAGGGGAGAGGCGAGGCTGTGGTCCCCGGGCGGATCGGTCCCGTACTGGTCCCGATAGGCCTGCACCGCCTCCTCGGTCCACAGGAACTCGGTGGCGTCCGGCGGATAGCAGCCATATTCATCCCGGAAGATGGCCAGCGCCTGCCCGAGGGCCTTGAGGTTGGCGGCGCAAGAATTGCGGCGGTGATGCCGCTGCGCGGCGCGATAGCTGGGGACCACAATCGCCGCCAGCATGGCCATGATGGCGATCACCACCATCATCTCGATCAAGGTGAACCCCGCGGCCGGCCGCGGCCGCCCTCCGCCGAGGGAAGGTCTCCCAGTTCCAAGATGTGCGGCTCGTATCATGCGGAGTCTCCCGCCTTGCCGCCAGCCGGCTGCCCTGCTACCGCGGCTGTCGCGCCCAGTCGTAGCCGAAGCCGCGCACGAGAGAGGTGGATCCGTCCAACCTCAGCACGATGTCGCGCGGCGTTTCGCTCTGACGTAACTCCGTGCGCCCTTGTCCCGTCTGCCCCATTCCGCCGTGCCCGCCCTGGGTTCCCGTGCCGGCGCCGCCTCCCACCTTCACCGTCGTCCAACGGCGATGGTTGAGGCAGCGGGTCACGATGGTGTTGTCGGGCGCGTTGCGGTTGATCAGACCGGGGAAGGAGGCGCTGGGAAGCCCATACGGGAACCAGCCCTCATATCCCGGATTCCAGGGCGCGTCCCCCATGTCCCACAGCGGACGACCGAGGTTGTCCACCAGACGGGTGGGATCGTCCACGGCATAGGGGTTGCTCGTGTAGTTGTACCAGTACACCTGTTGCGCGAGGTGATAGTGGAGAAAGTGATCAATCACGTGGAAACGGTCCGGGTTCGGCCAAGCGCCGATTCTCCCATCCGGGTCCCAGCGATACCACTCATACCAGAAGGCGATGCTGTCCCCCACCCCCATGTGGTGGGTGGCGTACCCGCACAGGCTGTAGTCGCCCTCCTGGGCCACATATCCCATGTAGTTGTAGAGCGCGTTGTAACTGGAGTAGTGCTCGCGGAAGAACCCGTCGTCCAGCCAGTTGTAGACGTACATGTTGCCTGCGGTGTCCAGCAGTTGCTGGTACTGCCGATAGTAGGCATCCCCGTCCTGAATGGGGTCATCGGGGCAGATCAGCGCGTTCCGGTTGTCGAGGTAGTAGGGATAGAGTGCGTTCAGGCCCCCCTGTCCGGTGACGGGATCGTAGGGGCCGGGGTAGGCGCCCTCGTCCACCCGATAGCGTTGAAGGGCGTTGGCGATCTGGTAGAGATTGGCCATACAGGCTTTCTGGCGGACTTGCTCCCGGACGCCCTGGTAGACGGGGATGGCGATCGCGATGAGGATGGCGATGATCGCGATGACTACCAACAGCTCGACGAGTGTAAAACCGACCCTGGAATCGGCCTGCCCGCGTCCCGCCCCAGGACAGCCCCGGACGACACCAAGCTTCTCCATGGTAATCTCACCTTTCAAGGCGCTGCTGCGCTATGCCTGCCTCCGGCCCTCATTTACTCCAGTTTTCCTCCTGGTCAGCACAGCGCCGACGCCGATGACCGCTCGCGCCGCTCTGGGGTCTCCAACCGACAGGCACGGAGATCTCTCCGGCCGCGCCTGCGCGCGCATTCCGGCGACACCTCCGAAACCCGATTCGGAACCCCCAGCAGATCTCGGCCGGCCTGTCTGGCCGCTTCTTCCTTTGCGTCTTGGCGTTACGCCCGCGGCCGGCGCACAATCGCCTGGCGCCGCACGCGCCCGAACCTTCGGCCGGTCGCGGGCCGCAATCCACCTGTATACCTGTTACCCTCTTGGCTCCCCGCCTAAAACACCCACGGCAACCCAATTACCGCCAGCCAGGCGTGAAATACCCGTTCCGCCGCCCGCGGCAAACCCCGCGGGGCCATCAGCGCGGCCAGCGCCGCCGCCGCCAGGAAAGGTCCGAACGGCAGGTATTCCATTCGCCGGCGGAGACGAAACACCAGCAGCGCCATTCCCACCACCGCCCCCACCAGGACCGCCAATCCGAAACTCAGCAGCGCGCCGATGGGCCCCAGCATCGCCCCGATCGCGGTCGCCAGTTTGACATCGCCGAAGCCCATGCCCTCCCGGCGGAACAGGAGTTGACTGAGGGCGCGGATGCCCACGAACACCATCGCCGCCAGGATTGCGCCCATCGCCGCCCACGGCAGCGTCCACCCCGCGGTGGCGGCCGCCGCGGCCAGCGCTCCCAGCCGCAGATAGCCCGCCCCCCGGGCGCCGGGGCCGCGCGCCAGGTCGGCCGCGCAGATCAGCGCCGCAAGGCCGCCCGCGGCCGCGGTCGCCGCCCGGGGCACCTGGGAAATCCAGGCCGGGATGGCCAGCAGATGCGGCCCTCCGGAGACCGCGGCGAGGCCTTCGCTCGCCACTGCCGCGGCCGCGCCCGCGAGCACCAGTTTATCAGGGATGATCATGTGATCCAGGTCTGTGAACACGACGGCGATCATGGCGGCGGCGAAGACCCACCAGGCGATCACCTGGGCGCTGGGGCCGCACGCCCGCCAGATCCCCACGAACACCAGCCCCGTGACCGCCTCCACCGCGAAGTAGCGCCAGGAGATGGGCGCGCCGCAGCGCGCGCACTTTCTTCCCAGGAGGAGAAAACTGAGCAGGGGAACCAGATGTCTGGCAGTGAGCCGGACCCCGCACTGGGGGCAGTGTGAGGGGGGAGTCACCACCGACCGGTCGCGGGGCAGGCGGTAGATGCAGACATTGACGAAACTGCCCACCACACAGCCGAGGACGAACGTCACCAGGTAGGCAGCGCCGACGGGCCCCGCGGGCCCGTCGGCGAAGAAGATCGAAGGCATCGGTCCCACGCGGAGCCCACCCCTCCTCGCTAACCTCCGCCCGAGGAGTCCATGCCGCCCTGCAGTTGCTGCACTGCCTGGATCAGAGGCAGGAACATGGAGATCACGATGAAGCCCACCTGCCAAGGGTGGCATCCACCTCCGCCTCGTAGAAGTCCGCGATCTTGCCCAGCATGCTGTCCAAGGATCCGGTCTCCTCTCCGATGGCGATCATCTGAATCACCATGGGAGGGAACAGCCCGCTTCTCTGGAGGGGATCCCCGATCTGCTCGCCCTCCCGGATGGCGGCGCGGGCGGACAGGATGGCGTCGGAGATGATGTCGTTGTCCACCGACCCGGCCACCGTCTCCAGGGCCTGCAGAATGGGCACGCCGCTCACCAGCAGGGTGGCCAGGGTGCGGGAGAACCGGGCGATGGCGATCTTGTGGTTCAGTTTGCCGAAGATCGGCACCTTCAACTTGATCCAGTGGTAGTGGCGCCGCCCGATGCGGGTGTGCACGTACTGGCTCACCGCAATCACGAACAGGATGGTGCCGAGAATCAGGTAGTGCCACTTGTGGGTGATGAAGTTGCTGATCTGGATCAGAATCTGAGTGGCCGCGGGAAGGGTCTTCTTGATGCCCAGGTCTTCGAACACCTGCACGAACTGGGGAAGCACGAAGGTCACCAGGCCGATCACCACGCCCAAGGCGAAGATCAACACCAATACCGGGTAGGTCATGGCGGACTTGATCTTGCGGCGCAGGCGCTCGTTTTCCTCGAGGAAGGTAGCCAGGCGGTTCAGCGTCTCATCCAGCACTCCACCCACCTCGCCGGCCCGCACCAGACCCACGAACAGGTTGCCGAAGACGCCCGGCCAGCGGGTGAGCGAGCGGGACAGCGTCTCGCCGGCCTCCACCGAGGTCTGGATCTCGCGGATGATGCCGCGCAGCCGTCCGCTGGTGCTCTGTTCCTCCAGCACCGCCAGACACCGAACCAGAGAGACGCCCGCGTCGATCATGGTGGCGAACTGGCGGCAGAAGACGGACAGGTCGCGGCCGCTGACGCGGCCGAACCCCGAGAATGCGGATTTCTTCCTGGCTTTTCCGGGGGCCGGGGCGGCGGACCGGGCCGCACTGACCTTCTGCACCCAGTAGCCCTTCTCGCGCAGGCGCCGGACCAGGATCTGCTCGTTTTCCGCCTCCGTGGTTCCGGTGATTACCTTGCCCAACGCATCCTTGGCTACGTAGTTATAGGTCGCCATTTGCTCGTCTCCTCCGGAACATCTCAATCCCCCGCCCGCTGCATCTCGGGGCCGCGGGTCTCAAGGGTGCAGGCTATCCGGTTTCTCCCTTGGTGAACAACATCTTCTTGAGTTCGTCCTGATTCATGGCGCGGGCCATCGCTTCCTCGTAGGTGATGAGGCCGCGCTGGTAGAGGTCCCGCAGACACTGGTCCATGGTCTGCATCCCCAGGTGGGCGCTGGTCTGGATGACGGAGGTGATCTGGTGGGCCTTCGCCTCTCGGATCAGGTTGCGGATGGCGGGGGAGGCGATCATCACCTCCAGGGCCGCGATGCGGCCCGGCGTGCCCGCTCTGGGCAGGAGCTGCTGGCTGATCACCGCCTGTAGGTTGTTGGAGAGCTGAACTCTGATCTGCTCTTGCTGGCCCGGCGGGAACACGTCCACGATTCGGTCAACCGTGGAGGAGGCGCTGGTGGTGTGGACCGTGGAGAAGACCAGGTGTCCGGTTTCGGCGGCGGTGATGGCGAGAGCCATGGTCTCCAAGTCCCGCATCTCGCCCACCAAGATGACGTCCGGGTCCTGGCGAAGTGCGTGCTTGAGCGCCTGCACGAAGTCGCGGGTGTCCAGGCCCAACTCGCGCTGGTTGATCAGGCTCCGCCGGTGGGTGTGGAGGTACTCGATGGGGTCCTCGATGGTGATGATGTGCACCGACCGCTCGTTGTTGATCTGGCCTATCATCGCCGCCAGAGTGGTGGACTTGCCCGACCCGGTGGGGCCGGTCACCAGCACCAAGCCTCTGGGCAGGCGGCTGATGTCCTCCAGCACCAGGGGCAGGCCCAACTCGCGCACGGTGGGAATCTTCTGGGGGATCACCCGGAAGGCCCCGGCCACCGACCCGCGGTCCCGGTAGACGTTGACGCGGAAGCGGGACACGCCCTTCAGCCAGTAGGAGCAGTCCAGTTCCCAGTCCGTTTCGAAGGCGCGGATCTGCTCGTCGGTGAGAATGACGTAGATCAGCCGCTGCACCTCGAAATCGTTGAGGGGCTCGAAGTTGGTGGCGAGAAGTTGGCCGTCCACTCGGATCACGGGCGGCACGCCGGCCGCCAGGTGGAGGTCGGAGCCTTTCTTCTCCACCACCAGGCGCAACAGGTCGTCGATGTGCACGTCCTCGATGCGCCGCGGGGTGGAGATGCGCCCGGTAACCGCCTGCTGGGTCTGCTCGGCGTCTGGGCGCGACTCCATGCCGGTGAGCTCGGTGGCTTCAGACATTATCGTGCTGTCCTCTCGTCGTGCTAACTGCGGGTCGGGAAGAGCATACCATACCACGCCCCCCGACCGCTACTGCAACCGCTGGGGGGCGTGTCTCCCGCGGCACACCCCCGACCGGCCACCGCTCCTCCCGGGTGCGGAGTTGGCGGCCTAGGCTCCTCCAGCGGTGAACACCACGCGCATCACTTCTTCCACGGTGGTGATGCCCTCGATCACCTTCTGGAAGCCGTCCATCTTCAAACTCTTCATGCCTCCCGCCAGGGCCGCCCGCTTCACCTCGGAGAGAGGAGCCCGCCTCACGATCAGATCCTGGATCTCCTCGTTCATCAACATCAACTCATAGATGCCGACGCGGCCGACGTAGCCGGTGTGGCGGCACTGCTCGCATCCCCGCCCGCGGTAGAGCACCACGTCCTCCAGCGCCTCGAGGGGGAAGTTGATGCGGCGCAGGGCCTCCATCGGAGGCTTGTACGGCTCTTTGCAGTTCTGGCAGATGCGCCGTCCCAGGCGCTGGGCCAGCACTCCGATCACCGACGCGGCGATGAGGAACGGCTCCACGCCCATGTCCACCAGACGAGTCACCGCGGAGGGCGCGTCATTGGTGTGCAGAGTGGAGAGCACCAAGTGGCCGGTGAGGGATGCCTGAACCGCGGTCTCCGCGGTCTCCAGGTCTCGGATCTCACCCACCATGATGATGTCCGGGTCCTGCCGGACGAAATACCGCATGGCGTTGGCGAAGGTGAGACCGGCCTTCCTGTTCACGTGCACCTGGTTGAGGCCCGGGAGCTGGTACTCCACCGGGTCCTCGATGGTGGTGATGTTCTTCTCCACCGAGTTGAGTTTGTTGAGGATGGAGTACTGGGTGGTGGTCTTTCCGGAACCGGTCGGTCCGGTGGAGAGGATCATGCCGTTCGGCTGAACGATGATGGACTCGAGTTGGGCCTGCATGTCCGGCGCCATGCCCAACTTGTTGAGTCCGATGAGAATGCTGCTCTGGTCCAGAATACGCATCACCGACTTCTCCCCGAACACGGTGGGGAGAGTGGATACGCGCAGGTCGTAGTCCTTGCCCTCGACGCGCACGTGGATGCGCCCGTCCTGCGGGAGACGGCGCTCGGCGATGTTCATGTCGCCCATGATCTTGATACGGGAGATGAGGGGCGCGTGCACATACTTGGGGACGTTCATCACCTCGTGGAGCACGCCGTCAATCCGGTACCGGACCCGCACGCCCCGCCGGTCCGGCTCCACGTGGATGTCGCTCGCGCGGTCCTTGATCGCCTGCTGGATGATCACGTTGACGATGCGGATGATGGGCGCCTCGTCCTCGAGGCCCCGGCGGTCCATCTCCTCGTCCGCCCCGCCCCCGGTGATATTCATATCATCCGCCACTGCGGCCGCCGCCCCGCCGTCCAGCGCCTCCAGTGCGGTCCTCAGTTCCTCGTTGCGGGAGTCGCCGTCCACCGACCGGAGGAGGGCCGTGATATCGTCCGGCGCGGCGAGCACGGGATCGATCTCGTATCCGGTGATGAGGCGGATGTCATCCAGCGCGAAGACATTGGTGGGGTCCTGCATGGCCACCGTGAGCCGGTTGCCGGTGCGGCGGATGGGAACCGCGTTGTAGCGCTGAACTACGCTCTGGGGGATGGCCTTCGCCACCTCCTGGTCCACGCTGGTGCGATCCAGCTCCAGGAAGGCGATGCCAAGTTGTTCCGCCTGGGCGCGCAACACGTCCTTCTCGGAGACATGCCCCAGGTCCACCAGGATGCGCCCAAGTTGCTCGGTGGTGTTCTTCTGTATCCGAAGGGCCTCGTCCAACTGCTCCTGGGTGATCAGGCCCTTCTCCAGCAGAATCTGTCCGATAGGTTTTTTCGGTCCTCGCGGCGTCGCCATGCGGCCTCTCCCTAAACCCGGTTTCCGTAGGCGAGACCTATAAAGAACTGATTAGTCATGCGCCTCCGCAGGCCCAAACATGACAGCCTGCGAGAACCGTGTTCATCGGCCGCTCGAACACGCCCTGCCAGACCAGCGATCATTATATCATGACACAGCATTCTCGACAACCTGCTCCCTCCCCCCGCACTCGGGGCCGCCTACGCCGTTCACTGCCCCGGTCAAACCTCGGGCGTCATCAGCCCCGGAAACGCGGCCATAGGCATCCGCCCTCGGCCGACGACCAGGGGCTCACACACCTAATCCCCTGACTCCGCTCGAGACAGACGTGGTGTGGTGGGAGTGTTCGCCGCCAGTGTCCTTTTCTGTTCGAGCATCCATTTCTCTCGCCTGATCGAGATCAGCCACCGTCGAGCGCAGGTACGCCGCCTCGGGCCCAGTCGGATGCCTAAATGGACACTTCCTCACGGACGCCCCATACTGCCTTGATAATTATACCCTAAAATAGGCGGAACCTGCCAGGGCCATTGGCGATTCCAATCAGATGCAGTTCGTCGCGCACCGCGATTCTCCTTCGCCGACCTCTACTCTATTCGCCGCGCCCAGCGTCGGCGCAACGGCCGCTCTATCAGTCTGACCAGGCGGGTGTGAGGCGATTCGCGGGGCGCCAACGGCTCCACCAGGATGGTGGTGACCCCCAGCCGATTGCCTCCCCAGATGTCAGTGAACACCTGATCTCCGATAATGCACGTTTCGGCAGGCGAAGTGTTCATCTCCTTCATCGCCCGGCGATAGCCCGCGCCGAAGGGCTTGCCCGCCCGCCGCACATACGCGATGCCCAGTTCCTCGGCCACCGCCTTCACCCGCGACCCGCGCAACGCATTGCTGACCAGACACACGCTCAATCCGCGCTCCCGAGCGCGTGCGATCCACTCTCTGGCCCGGGGAAGCACCTCCCGGTCGTTCCAGTAGGCGATGGTGTTGTCGAGGTCGAGAATCACCCCCCGCACTCCCCTGGCGGCGAGTTCCTCCAGGTCAACCTCCCACACCGCCTTCGCCAGGAGCGTGGGCTCCAGGCACATCAGCCGGCCACCTCCGCGTCCGGGTCCTGCCAGCGGGGCTCGGCGAGGCCGCGCCCCACCAGCAGCAGCCTCATGGCGCGCTCCGCGGCCGCCTGAAGCAGTTCGTCCGCGCGGGACATCGCCTCCTCCAGGGACAGCGGCCCCGGCACGATGGGCACCACGCCGCTCACGCCCCGCGCCGCCAACTTGTCCGGCTCCACCTCCAGTTGGCCGGTGAAGGCCACCACCGGCACCTCGTGTTTCTCCGCCAGCAGGGCCACCCCGCTGATCGCCTTGCCGAACTCGATCTGGCGGTCCAGCCGCCCCTCCCCGGTGAAGATCACGTCGGCGGAGGCGAGGAACTCCTCGAACCTCAACATCCGCAGCACCAGACTCGCCCCGGACCGGATCTCGGCTCCGCAGAAAGCCACCAGCCCCGCGGCCAGCCCCCCGGCCGCTCCCGCGCCGGAGAGGTCTCTCACCTCCACCCCGAGATCCCGCTGGATCACCTGGGCCCAGCGCTCGAGGGCGCGCTCCAGCGCCTCCACCATCTCCGGGCTGGCCCCCTTCTGGGGGCCGTACACCGCGGAGGCGCCCTGCGGGCCCACCAGGGGATTGGTGACATCGGTGGCCGCGTAGACCTGCACGTTCTCCAGCCGGGGGTCCAGGCCCGCCGCGTCAATCCTCTCCAGGTCCGCCAGCGCGCCTCCCCCGCGCGCCAACTCCTCCCCGCCGGGACCCAGCAATTTCGCGCCCAGCGCCTGCGCCATCCCGGCCCCCCCGTCATTGGTGGCGCTTCCGCCCAATCCCACGATCACCCGCGTGCACCCGGCCTCCAGCGCGACCTTGATCAGTTCGCCGACACCATAGGTGGTGGTGACCAGGGGATCGCGGCGGTCCGGCGGCACCAATCCCATGCCGGCGGCCTGCGCCATCTCTATCACCGCGGTGACATCATCCCCCAGGATTCCCCAGGTGGCCTCCACCGGCTCCCCCAGGGGGCCGGTCACCTCCTCCCTCAGCAATCTTCCGTCGCTGGCCAGCACCATCGCCTCGCAGGTGCCTTCCCCCCCGTCCGCGAGGGGGAACTTGACGATCTCCGCGTCGGGCAGCACATCCCTCACCCCCTGCTCGATGGCGTCCGCCGCCTCCAGCGCGGTGAGGCTGCCCTTGAAACTGTCTGGAGCGATGATGATGTTCATGCCTTCTCCGCCGCGCGCCCTCATCTCCGAATCAGCGTTACAATCCAAAGTACCACACTTAGCACCACGCTCAGCACGAGCGAGGTGACGATGGGAAACACGAAGGTGAAGCCGGGCCGCTGGATCACGATGTCCCCGGGAAGCAGCCTCCCCCCGGTCCTCCCGATCGCTCCCAGCAGCACCCCCAGCCCGGCCGCCAGCAGGCCCATCGCCACCAGCGCCACGCCCAGCCAGATAAGCATCCGCTCCATCGTCACTCGCTCCGCCCGGAGGTCACACCTTGGACTTGCGGACGGCCCGCTGGGCCCGTCTCTGGGAGCGCTCGAGGCCGCTGAACAGGCACCCGCAGTAGTTCTGGCAGTACAGGCCCAGGGAGCGCGCCCGCGCCAGGCTCTCCCGGTGCTTCTCCCTCAGGTCAACGAACTCGAATCTCACCCCGTGCTCGGCGGCGGCCGCCTCCCCTATCTCCCCGATCGCCTCCAGGTCCTGGTAGGGGCTGATGGAGAGGGTGGTGGAGAAGACGGGAAAACCCTCCTCCTTCGCCTTCCTGGCGGCCGCCCCCAGACGCAGGCGGTAGCAGGCGCGGCAGCGCACACCTCCCTCCGCCGCCACCGCCAGCAGGAAGTCCGCGGGATCCGGCTCCGGCCCCGGGGGAAGCAGGGGCATGCCCAGGGCGATGGAGGCCTGCTGGAGAGCCTGCTGGCGGACCCGCATCTCCTCCGGCGGGTAGATATTGGGGTTGTAGTACCAGCCGGTGACCTGTTTGCCGGCGCTGGCGAAGTGCTGCACCACGGTGGCCGCACAGGGCCCGCAGCAACAGTGCAGGAGCAACTTCTCCCGGTCGCCCGTCCGCCCGTTCACGCTCACGATCCCGCGGAGAATGCCCTGGCCGGGGTTTGGAGGCCGCGCGTCTGGTCGAGCGCCTCCCGATAGGCCTTTCTCCAGAACTCCGCCCGCCGGTAGTGATCGCGATCCCCGGTGCGTACATACAGGAGAGCCTCGAAATTCGATTGATTGAGCAGTTGGTAGGCCAGCACCCGGTACCGGTGTGCGGCATCCCACCGCGCCGGGGGCGCGATCCGCTCCACCAGAGTGGCGACCGCATCGGACCGCTGGTGGAGGAGGTCGAGCCGATCTCCCGCCTCTTCGGCGGTGGCATCCCTCAACTCGTACTCGGAGAGCGCGATCTGGGCCTGGCGGGCCACCATTTGCGATTCCACGTCCAGGCCCTGGGAGGCTATGCGGTACTCCTCCTCTCCATAGGCGGGACGGTCGCCGGCTTCGTGATAGGCAAGCAGGTGTCTCACCCCCCGCAGGGTCTCCCCCGCGCTGAGATACACCAGGCCGAGTTGCTGTGGGAGCATTTCTCGGGGGCCGGTGAGCCGCACCGCTTCGCTTCTCATGCCGGCCAGCAGCCGCGGCAGCGCGGCCGGCTCGTCGCCGAGTTCCGGGATGCGGTCCACCACCTGCCGGTAGTAGGATGCCGATTCGTCGAACTTGCCCACCGCGCGCGCGGTACGAGCCAGCCCCTCCAGCGCCCTCAGATCGTCCGGGTCCGCGGCGTGCGCGGCGCGGAAGGCCGCCTCGGCGGCCTCCGGGCGCCCCGCGATGAGTGCAATTTCCCCCTCCCGAAGCCGGTACGAGATCACGTCCGGGGACAGACGGGCCGCCCGCCGAATCCGCACCAGCGCCCGGTCGCCGTCCCCGAAGGCGTGCAGGACCGCCTCCGCGGCCGCCGCGAAGTACTCGGACGATTGGGGATCGCCGGCGATGGCAGCCTCGTAGTGCCGGCTGGCCTCCACCCAGTCCCCCTCTGCCTGCGCCTCCCGGCCCAGGGTGTAGCGGGCCGCCGCACCCTTTCTGCGCCCCTCCTCATCGGCCCCGGCCTGGGCCCATACCTCGGCGGTGAGAGCCGCCGCCACGCGCTCGGCCAGCCGCGCCACGGCTCGGTCCTGGTCTTCCTCCAGCGGCGCGGACTCGCGCAACACGGCCTTCTCGCCCGACACCACCCCCGTAAGTTCCGCCGTGAGGGTCAGCTCGCTCTCGCTCTCCGACAGGTCGCCGAAGAGGCACGCGTCCGCGCCGGCCAGCACCCCGTACCAACTCCTGACGGCCTCCTGGGGAAGTTCGCCGGGAGGCGGATTGTCCCGGAAGAGCGGCGCCTCCGGGTCGCAGCGGGTCACCGCGAACCCGGCCGCCGCGAGGCTCTTGCTGAGTTCGTTGGTGAGCTCGTCGGCGAGGGGCCGGGCCATCCAGTGGCTGTTCACGGGGAAGAGCAGCAGAGATCGGGACTCCGCCTTCTCCGGCTCCGCGCAAAGAGGCGCCGAGAGCAGGACTAGCGCCGCCAGCAGCGCGCTAGCGGCTCTGCAACGCCTTGATAGCAGCTTGACAGGTGCGAATGCCATGCCTGGCCGCCTCCACATTGTGACCCCTCTGCAGGTCTCTCTGATACTGGTTGAGGGCCGTCCGATACTGGTTGATCGCTTGCTGCTTGCTGCCGGCCTCTACATACACCCAGGCCAGCTCCTCCCGGGGCTGCGGCCCGGCCTCCACGTGCTGGGAGAGGTAGTTCTGATAGGCGCGAATGGAGCGCTGGTAGTCGCCCGAGAAGTAGTAGTCGCGCGCCCGCTGGTGGGTGGCCCGCGCCTGCAGCCGCGCCATCCCCTGGGGCGGCCCTAGGCGGGGAGTGCTCACCACCGGAACCCCGTGGAAGGGAACCGCCCCCGAGATCGGAGGGGAGGGGGCCGTTCTCCGCGGCCGCGTCCCGCTCCCATAGGCGGGGGTGTTGGTGGTCGGCAATAGATAGGTGCCCGGCGCCACCCACTGCCCGTACTGCTGGCGCGAGGGGGAGGCAGTGGTGCGCGCGCCGGAGAAGGTCCGCCGCTGGCGCGCCAACGAAGGCGGAGGGGCCGAGGACCGCCGGCCGAGAGTCCACGCGCTCCCCGGCGGAGGCACCACCTCCTGCGGGGCGGCGGCTCCCTCCGACCCGCGCGGCGCGGAGGCCACACTTATCCGCCGCGGGCCCTTCTGAGTGCCGGTTCGGCCTCCCTGGGAGTAGAAGATGATGGCTCCCACCAGCACCACCGCCACCACGATCGCCGCCCCCGTGAGGGCAAGCCGGGCGGTCCGCGGGGAGATTCTCACTCCCGCGCCCGCGGTGGGCACCCCCATCAACTCGTTCAGACGCCGCCGCTCGACGGTGCTCTCCGGGCTGAGGGTGAGCACCTGCTCGTATTCCCGGATCGCGGCATCGCGGTCGCCCTGTCGCTCGTACAGAGTGGCGAGCAGCGAGTGGGCGGACACCGAGTTCGGGTTGATGGTGAGGGCCTGCTGGCAGGCTTGAATCGCGGCCAGAATGCGGGACTCTTCGCTCAGGCGGAAGGCCTCCTCCAACAGCCGTTGCGCGCGCTGCTCGGGAGTTCCGCCCGGAGGGCCTGCCTCAGTCCCGCCGGTTGCCATCGCCGCCCCGCAGGATCGGCAGAACCGGGCCTGGTCGGGGCTTTCCTTGCCACACTTCGGGCATTTCGCCACCGCCTGCCACCTCCCGTATACCTTTACCCGTCACCCCGGGGGGAGGAACCGAAGTCCCGGCCTCAGGGAATGACTTTGTTCAGCGGGTACTCCACAATCCCTTCGGCTCCCGCCTGACGCAGGGCGGGAATCAGGTCCCTCGCCTCCCGCTCCTGGAGGACCGTCTCCACCGCCACCCAGTCCTCATCGGTCAACGCCGAGATGGTGGGCCTGCGCAGGGCCGGCAGGAGCCCCAGCACGCTCTCCAGCCTGGCCCGCGGCACATTCATCTTCAACCCCACGTTCGCCTCGCCCAGCAGCGCGCCCTGGAGCAACGTGGCGATCGTCTCCACCTTGGCCCGCTTGTGCGGGTCCTCCCACGACTGCTTGTTGGCGATCAACTTGGTGCAGGTCTCCAGCACCGTGTCCAACACCCGGAGCTTGTTCGCCCTCAGGGAGGAGCCGGTTTCGGTCAACTCCACGATGGCGTCCGCCAACTCCGGCACCTTCACCTCGGTGGCGCCCCAGGAGAACTCCACCTCGGCCTCCACCCCGTGTTCCGCCAGATACCGTCGGGTGAGGTTGACCACCTCGGTGGCGATGCGCTTTCCCTGGAGGTCCTTGGGCGATTGGATGTCGGAGTCCTCCGCCACCGCCAGCACCCACCTCGCCGGCCTGGTGGTGGCCTTGGAGTAGACCAGATCGCATACCTGGATGACATCCGCTTCGGTCTCCCGGATCCAGTCCAGCCCGGTCAGGCCCGCGTCCATCGCCCCCGCGGCCACGTACCTGGGGATCTCCTGGGGCCGCATCAGCACCGGCTCGATGTCCGGGTCATCCACCGTGGGGTAGTAGGATCTGCTGCCCACGGAAATCGCGTAGCCCGCCCGCTCGAACAGACGGAAGGTGCTCTTTTGCAGGCTGCCCTTGGGCAGGCCGAGACGCAGCGCCAATGTCATCTCCTCCGAGAAATAGTCCACGTGCAGTATATCCCGGCGGGCAAACCGGCGTCAAGGAAAATGCCTCTCCCCGCCGAACGCGCCCAGAGGCCGGCCCCCGCCGGGGAGAGCCCCCGGGGCGGCCGTGGATCACGCAGGAGGCGCCGGTGACGAACGACAAACAACCGACGCGCGGCTTCCGCGCGCTCGAGCATACCGCGGACAAGGCGATGGAGGCCTGGGGGGCAACCCTCCCGGAGTTGTTCTGCGCGGCCGCGGAGGGGATGTTCGCGGGTGGCGTGGACGCCGACCAGGCGGCGGAGACGCAGGAGTGGCGGATCGAGGTGGAGGCCGAGGGACTGGAGGATCTGCTGCGGGCCTGGCTGTCGGAGTTGCTCTGGCTCGCGGAGCGGGATGAGTCGGCGATCCGGCGGGTGGAGGTGGAGGCGGTGGAGGCGGAGCCATGGCGGGTGCGCGGCCGGGCTTGGGGCGGACCGTCGCCGGCCGGCGGCGAGCATCCCGGCGCGCCGGTGAAAGCGGTGACCTACCACGGCCTGCGGGTGTGGCAGGAGGAGGGGCAGTGGAGGGCCAGAGTGGTGTTCGATGTGTGAGGCGGGCCGCGGGCCCGCGTGCAATCCGATGACAGAAGCGCACGGTGGACGCCGCCTTCTAGCCGGATCGGGGCGCTATCCGGCGAGCGCCCGGCCTCCCTCATTGCGGAACGCAAGCGGGGTCTTGCCATACCGCCGGCGGAACATGCCCAGCAGGTCCCGCCCATCGCTGAAACCGCAGCGGAGTATCCTCGGGCAGATCACAGCCCGGGGAGAGTCTGCGCGAGCAGCCTCAGCAGCCCGAACGAATGCCAGTCGAAGTGGAGGCGCGAGAGGAAGGCTCTGATCCCGGTGCGTCGGATCAGGGTGAAGAGGAACTCCAGGTCGTCGTCGGAAAGCACCGCCTGGATCTTGCGCAGCAACTGGCCGATTCTTTGCTCCGATCCCAGCCTCGCCTTCCACATGTCCTCGTACCGGGAGAGCCCGGCGGCCGAAAGGTCGCCGGTTCGCAGAGCCCAGTCGGCGGTCTCCGCCGCGGCCTGCGCTCCGATCAGCCCGAAGTAGACTCCGCCTCCGGTGGTGGTCTTCACCTGTCCCGCCGCGTCCCCCACCAGCAGCATTCGGTCGGAGAACGAGGGGGAGCGGGGCCCCGCAGGTATGCGGTGGCGGACCACGCGCGCGTCGTCCGAGACAATCGCGCCCCTCCCCTCCAAGGCGGAGACCAACTTCTCCAGATACCGGCCGGGGAGCACCCGCGAGATCAACCCCACCCGGCATCGCCCGTCCACGGGAACCGCCCACGCGAATCCCCCCGGGGCCACCTCGCGGCCCATGTAGACCTCGACCTCGTTGAGCCCTGTGCGCTGTGCATCCATCTGGGCCGCGTAGAGAAAGCCGTCTGCCGGGGAGGCCCGGCCGCCGTTTCGCAACAGCGAGGAGTTGGCGCCGGCCGCCACGATCACCAGCGAGCAGCGCAGGGAGGCGGGTTCTCCCCCGATGTCGGCCGTCACCACCACATGCTCATCGGTGGCCCGCACCCCGCTCACCCGCGCCTCGGTCAGCAATAAGGCCCCGCTCTCCACCGCACGGCGGCACAACCAGCGATCCAGTTCCCCGCGGTCAACCACCACCGCCCGCGTCTCCGGCGCCGAGATGAAGAAGGATTGCCCCCGCGGGGAGAAAAAGCGCGCTCCCGACAACTCCGCCTGGACGAGATGGGGACTCAGGCTCAATTGCCGCCAGGCATCGCTGCTGACCACTCCCGTGCAGTGCACCGGCCAGCCCACCCGCGAGTGCTCCTCCAGCAGATGCACCTGATAGCCGAGCCGAGCCAACTCCCAGGCGGCATAGGCGCCGCTGGGGCCGGCTCCCACCACGATCACGTCAACTGACTGGCGCTTCACCTGCCACTCCCAACGCCAATTGGACACATCCTCCGCCTGTCTGGACAAGCGGAGGTATGCCGTCACAGGGGGATTGCCAATCCCGCCACAGCTCCCGCGCACATCTTTTTCGCCTTGCCGTGGGAAAGGTCCTTCTGCCCCCAAGCCATCTGCCTGCGGTGGCGCGCGATTGCCGCCGACTCAGCCCCCCGCGGGATGGAACAGTCGCCCTCTTACCTGTCCCACTGAGGAGCGGCGGCGACGCGGCGCAGATAGGAGCCTATGCGCTGACGGAAGGCCAGGTTGACGTAGCCGAACACCGGGCGGCGCAGCCACCCGTCCCAGGTCCGGCGGATGATTCCGGTGAGGGAGTACACCTGGCGCAGAGCCCGGTGGAATCCCTCCCTCAGCTTGTCGGCGGACATGTTCCGCGGACGAAACACCACGTGCCCGCCGTCGTAGTGGGCCCAGTTCCGATCGATCAACCGGTCCTCTCTTTCCATCTCCTCGTAGAACCGCGTGCCCGGCAGCGGGGTGAGGATGGAGAACTGGGCGGCGTCCAGGTGGGCTCGTTCCACGAAGTCCACGGTCCGGTCGAAGACATCGGGGTCGTCCTCGTCCGCGCCGAAGATGAAGGAGCCGATTACTCCGATGCCGTGATCGTGGAGCCGCGCGATGGCGTCGCGGTAGCTGACGCCGGCGTTGAAGTTCTTCCCCCAGTGCTGCAGGGCCGACTGGGAGAGGCTCTCCAGACCCACGAACAGCCCCCGACAGCCGCTGCGCGCGGCGAGTTTCAGCAGGCGCGCATCCTTCAGCATGGTGAGGGAGGCCTGGCTGAACCACGTCTTGCCGAGTCCGGCCAGTTGCTCGAAGAAGCGCTTCGAGTAGGCGGGGAGCCCCATGATGTTGTCGTCCACGAAGATCACCAGTTTCTCCCGCAGCCCGGCCACCTCCTCGATCACCTTCTCGACGGGGCGGAACCGATAGGTGCGGCCGAAGAACCTGGTGACGGTGCAGAAGGAGCACCCGAACGGGCAGCCGCGGCTCGCCTGGACCAGGCCGGTGGTGAGGTACGCGTCCTGGTTGAGCAGGTCCCTGCGCGGCACCGGCACATCGGCCAGGTCGGGCCGAGTGTCCGCCTGGTAGAATTGCTGGAGACGGCCCTGCCCGGCGTCCTCGATCACCCGGGGCCAGACGCCCTCCGCCTCGCCCACCACCACCGCGTCGGCGTGCTCGGCGGCCTCCTGGGGACAGGCCGAGGG
>JALGTT010000268.1 GCA_029821235.1 Candidatus Hebobacteria bacterium
ATCCCCGGCATCATCCAATCGAGTATTGCCAGGTCGAACTCTTCCGCGGTGAACGCCTCCCACGCCTGCTGCCCGTCCTTCACCACCACCACCTCGTGGCCCGCCTTGCGCAGAGAGGCATCTATCAGCCTCCGAAAGACCGGTTGATCGTCGGCCACCAGGATTCTCATGCTTTCGTCCCAACCGGCTGGCCGCGGGCGGCCATGGTGGAGAGCGCCGGCTCCAGCCGCTCCAGTTCTCCTTCCAGTTCCTCCCAGGCCTTGCCGAGGCCCTTCAGGTCCCCCTGGCGCGCCAGGGACTCCAGGCGCATCGCCGCCTCCGCCGCGCGGGCGGCCCCCAGCACGCCCAGCGATCCCTTCAGGGAATGTGCAGCCCGCTCCGCGGCCGCCGCGTCTGAATGCGAGAGGGCGTCTCTGATGGCGGCCGTCGCGTCGGGGAGGCCGTTCAGGAAATCCCGGATGATCTCCGCAAGCAACTCCCGGTCGCCCTCCACTCGAGAGAGCGCGGCCTCCTCGTCTATCAGCGCGGTTTCCTCCGGCGACATGGTCACTTTCTCCTCACTGGCCGGGCTGGTGGGCACCAGCCCCTCGATCACCGCGAACAACTCGCGGGAGGCCACCGGCTTGGCGACATATCCGTCCATTCCGGCGGCCAGACATTTCTCTCGATCCCCCTCCATGGCATGGGCGGTCATGGCGATGATGGGCAGATGTCTGCCGGTCTCCCTCTCCTGCTCGCGGATAGCCGCAGTGGCCTCGAAGCCGTCCATCTCCGGCATTTGCACATCCATCAGCACCAGGTCGAACTCCCCGGCCGCCACCGCCGCCACCGCCTCCGCGCCATTGCTCGCCACGGTGACGTTGTGTCCCCGCTTCTCCAGCATACGCACCGCCACTTTCTGGTTTACCGGATTGTCCTCGGCCAGCAGAATGCGCAGACGCCGCCGGTTCTCCCTCAGCGTGTGGCGGGTGATCAACTGAGGCGAGAAATCCCCAACTCCCGGCAGCGCGCGGCGTCGCCCCGCTGGCCCGCCGAAGTGAGCAGGATCACCGCTGGATTCCCCAGCTCGCGGTCGGCCCTCATCCTCTCCACCAGGGCGAACCCGTCCATGCCCGGCATGTGCACATCCACCAGGACCGCGGAGAACGGCCGGCCGGAGCGGGCCGCCTCCCTTATCACCTCCAGCGCCTCCTCCCCGCTGCCCACCGCCCGCGGTTTCATCCCCCAATTGTCCAGCAGCTTCTCCATGATCCGGCGGTTGGTGGCATTGTCGTCCACCACCAGGATCGGCATCCCCGTCAGCCTGACGGGATCCGGACAAGTCCTGGACGATACGTGTTTCGAGATGCCCAGCGCGACGGTGAAGTGGAAGGTGCTCCCCTCTCCCATCTCGCTTTCCACCCAGAGCCGTCCCTTCATCGCCCTTGCCAGTTGCCTGCAGATGGCGAGGCCCAGCCCGGTTCCCCCGTACTGGCGGGTGGCCGATCCGTCCGCCTGCTCGAAGGGTTCCAGGACCTTGTCGATCTGGTCCTCGGGGATGCCGATGCCCGTGTCGGTCACCGAGAAATGCAGGCGGACCTCTTCCTCGGACTCCTCCTCCATCGCCACGTGCACCACCACCTGCCCTTCGCGGGTGAACTTGATGGCATTGCCCACCAGATTGGTGATGATCTGGCGGAGGCGCATGGGGTCGCCCACCACCATGTCCGGCACATCGGTGTCCACCTCGAACGCCAACTCCAGTCCCTTCTGGTGCGCCCTGATCGCCAGCGCCTTCAGCGCATCCCCCAGGCTGTCGCGAAGCTGGAAGTCTATCGGCTCCAACTCCAGTTTGCCGGCCTCGATCTTCGCCAGGTCGAGGATATCGTCGAGCAGGCCCAGCAGCGCCTCCGCCGATTCCTTCACGGTGACCAGGTATTCGCGCTGCTCCGCGGTCAGATCGGTGTCGAGTGCCAGCTCCACCATCCCGATGATGGCGTTCATGGGGGTGCGTATCTCGTGGCTCATATTGGCCAGGAACTGGCTCTTGGCCGTGTTCGCTTTCTCCGCCTCGACTGCCAGGTCGTTCGCGCGCGCGACGGCCTGTTGCAGTTGTCTGTTGGTCTTCTCCAGTTCCTCCTCGGCCCGCTTGCGCTCGGTGATGTCCGACGCGAACCCAATCAGGCCGGCCGGCTTGCCTTCCTCGTCGTTCAACAGGCTGACTATCATCTGCGTGGGGAACGGAGTGCCATCCCGCCTGACATGTCCCACTTCTCCGGTGGCATATCCCTCGCGCTTCACCTTCTCGTTGAACGGAATCACTTCTCTCTTCATCTGTTCTTCGTTGTGGAACATGCTGAGATGCCTGCCGATCAGGTCCGCCTGCTCGTAGCCGTGCATGTCTGCCCACGCCTGGTTGACGAACTGGATATTCCCGTCGAGATCGGCCACCGCGATTCCCTCTCCCGCCTGCTCCACGATCATCGCCAGGCGGCGCAACTCCTGTTCCGCCCGCTTGCGCTCGGTGATGTCCCGCCCCACGCAGACGATGTCAACCACTTTTCCCCGTTCATCCCTCACCGCGGTGAGCGCCCAGGACAACCACCGCCAGCCCTGTTTGGTTCGCGTGCGCTGCTCCAGCATGCAGGTGTACGGGGGATGGAACAGATCGGCGATCTCCTTGGCCGGTTCGTCGGACTCGGGCCGAATCAGCCAGAACTTCTTCCCTATCAACTCTTGCTCGGAGATGCCGTACGTCTCGCAGAAGGAGGGACTTACATATCGGAAGGTGCCGTCGAGCGACACCTTGGCCACTAGATCTGTCTGATTCTGCACCAGCAGGCGGTACTTTTCCTCGCTCTCGCGCAGTTGCTCCTCCGTCCGCCTGCGCTCTTCCTCCACGCCAAGCGCCGAGGCCAGCAGCCTCATCAACTCCTCGTCCCCCGTGTCGGGGACGAAGTCGCGTCGGTAGACCACGCACAGAGAACCCACCGGCTTGCCCTGTTGCTTCACCGCTATCCCGACATAGGTCTGCAGCCCGAACGGCTTGACGTTCGGATCCGTCTCCGCGTAGCGGCTCTGCTGCAGATGGCGCACCACCACGGGCCGGCTCTCTCCCCCCCGGATGATGTCGTAGCAGATGTGCCCCTCCGGCTTGTTCGCGAGGTCGTGATCCGGGGGTATGTTCCACCCCGCCGCCGTGCACAGCAGGTCGCCCTCCAGCCGATTGTAGCCCGCGCAGTCCGCCTCCATCAGTTCCCCGCAGAGAGCCACCAGGCGCTGCATGTTCTGAGCCGAATCGGCCCCGAAACTCAGGAAGCACTCATTGATCTTCGCAATGCGTCTCTCCGTCCGTTCCCGCTCCCTGGCCTCGTGCTCCAGTTCCTGTTTCGCTTCGAGCAACTCCGCGACCGAGCCGCGCAGACGGCCGATCAAGCGTCCCACTTGTGTCGCATAGAGCAGGGTGATGCCGGTGAAGAGAAACGTCACAACGAAGATGTCCCAGGGATGCCAGTCCCGCTCGCCAGCAAGAGACAACAGGAATACTGCCGCCCCACCCGCCAACACCGCGAGGGCCGGCAGATAGCGCGCGGCCTCTGCCCTCAGCCCGCGCTGCCTCACCTTTCCCACCCACTGAATCATCAGACCCCCGATCTCCCATGCCCGGCCGCTCTCAACGCCCCCCTACCGACTTATTCCGTATTTGCCCGCACGTTGTTCGGCCCGACGTCTCTCTTCCGCGTACAGACACACACCAGCCGCCCCACAGCCCCAAGGTGGTAGGAATGCCCCTCGCTCGCCTGGAATCCAACAGTGGCCCCCGGAGTAGAAGCCCGCTCGGGCCGAGAAACGCTGTGCTGGGAGGAGGGCCATGAACACGCCTGTCAGAC
>JALGTT010000269.1 GCA_029821235.1 Candidatus Hebobacteria bacterium
TGGTGGAAAAGGCCACCGAGCCCAAGCCCAATATGGAGGCCTCGCGCCCCAGATTGGGAATGCGAATGGTCTTCATCTCACACTCTCTCCTTCGAAATCCCACGCCAGGCCCATGCTGGCCCGCAGCCCATCCATCGCCCTCGCCTGTCCCAGGCTGTCGGCCCAGGTCATCGCCGGACCCTGCCGAGCCTCCAGGTGCTCGGCCACGTGAAGCGCCTCCAACGCGTAAGGATCCATCGGCGTCTTCACCGTGATTCGCTCCGCACTCTCACCATTCGAGACCACGAGGGCCGCCTCATCGCCGGGCTGCCAGGGCGATTCCACGGTGATACTGCCCTCACTGCCGTAGACGGCCGCACCGCTGGGCACGCTGCACTCCAGGCCGGAGATGAACGAGGCGATGGCGCCGGAGGGGAACTTCAGGGCGCCGGCCATGTATTCGTCCACCCCGCTCCTTTCGCCGATATGCGCGACCGCGCGGCACTCGCTCGGCTCCTCGCCCGCAATCAGACGGGAGAACCCCGACATCCATCAGCCCTCCGCCGGCCAGGTGGTTCTGGAGGCGGAAGTCCTCGTAGGCCGGCCCCATGTTGAAGGAAAAGGCGCTGTGCAGCACCCGCACCTCCCCTATCCGCCCGGCCGCGATGATCTCCTTCACCTTCCGCCACTGCGGATGGCAGCGGTACATGAACGCCTCCATCCAGAACACGTCTCTCCCCTCGACCACCTCCAGCACGTGCTCCAACTCGGCCGCGTTGACCATCGCCGGCTTCTCGCACAGGATGTGCTTCCCCGCCTCCGCGCACTTGATGCTCCACTCTCCGTGCAGGTGATTGGGCAGGGAGATGTAGACGGCATCCACCTCCGGGTCGGCCAGCAGGTCCTCATAGCGCGCATAGGCCCTGGGCACGCCGTGTTCCTGCGCGAACTCCTTCGCCGTCTCCTCTCGCCGGGATCCGACGGCCAGGAGAGTCGCCTGGTCGGTGCTGTTCAGCCCCTGCGCGAACCTGGCGGCAATCCGACCGGTGCCGAGGATTCCCCATTTCAGGTGTCGCATCACTTCCTCCGATCGCCTGAAGTCATCTCGCATCTTCCCCATTGTGTTCGCCGCGCCTCCTCGCGCCCGTCCGGTCTCGGCTGATCTCCCGCGCGTGCGCCACGGCCCTCACGAGGGTGTGCGGGTTGACGCCAGCATAAGTCTCCCCGCCCACGCCGAAGACGTAGCCGCCGCCGGGATAGCCGATGGAGATCGCCTCCTCTATCTTCGGCCTGGCGGCCTCGAAGTCGCCGTACAGATCCTTGCAGTTCAGCCCGCCGTAGATCACGGTCTTCCCGTGCATGGCATGCTTCGCGGTCGCCAGGTCGCTGAACCCACCGATGTCCATGTCGGTGAGGTGCAGTTCATCCGCGTAGAGAGCGAAGAGGTGATCGTTGGGGCCGTCCGCGTGCAGGGAGCGTCCCTCCCGGCCATAGCGCTGGTAGATGGCCGACACGTGGGGCATCTCGAACCTGCGATACATCGCCTCCGAGATGAAGGCGGAGTGGTCGTCTGCGAGGCCGATGGAGGTGGGCCGCCTGCCCTCGCGGGAGGCGCGGTATTCCACCAGGCGGCAGAAGGCCGCGAACAACTTGTCGAACAACACCTCGATCACCTCCGGGCAGTCATACATCCAGCGGAATATGCGCTCCGGGCCCGCCAGCGCGCAGGCGGCCGACAAGGGAGGATGGATGCCCAGCCCGCCCCCGACACGAATGCGGACGCCGCGGTCGCGGGCTAGTTGCCGCGTCTTCTCGAGTTCCCGGTAGTACCACTGCACCCCCGGGTTGGTCGCCGGGTCCGGCACCTTCAGGCGCTCCACGTCCGCGGGCTCCAGGATGATGTGCCGGCTCCAGGGCGAGGTGTCGTCCGGCCGCACGATCTCGGCCCCGAACACCAACCCCTCCTGGATGGGGCCCACGTCGAGGTGGACCGCGGCGTCGGTGCGGTCGTCCTGGAGTTCCTCGAAACACCACCGCAGCCCGCGAATCTGAACCTCCAGCATCAAGGCCCGATCCTGATAGTACTCGGCGATGTCGACCCCGAACAGCCGGCAGAAGAAACTCCCGCCCACGCTGATGGACACGGGAACCTGATCTGACTCCCGGAAGGCGAACGCCTCCCTCAGCCGCCGCGCGGACCTCTCGATGCGGTCCCGGTAGGGTTCGAGGCTGAAATCGTACAGCACGGCTGATACCTCCCACGCTGGGAAGACCTTTCCACCTGTCGGCATTCATGCCTCCAGGACTTCCCGAGGGAGAGGCGAAGTAGGGCGGGACGATGAGAAGCGAGGCAGGTTTCCGGGGGCGATGGGACGCCGCCAATGGGAGCCTGACGCTCTGAGAGAATGCGAGGTGTGAGCAATGGCAGGAAAACGGTTGGCCACTATCAGCGCAGTCTGCTACCAACTTCCGGACCCGGACGAGGACCATCCACCCATCACCAAGGCCGGCAACCTGGAGAAGGCGCGGCGGATGATGGAGACGGCGGGAGAGCGCAAGAGCGATCTGATCGTGTTTCCGGAGCTCTTCGCCACCAAGCACACGGGGATTGCCGCCCGCGAGGCCGCGGAGCCGGTTCCCGAGGGAGAGATCTGCCAGGTGCTGGCCGAGGGCGCGCGCAGCCACAACATGTACGTCGCGGGCTGCCTGTATCAGTCGGCCGACGACAAGGTGTACAACACGGTGGCACTCTTCGACCGCCGGGGAGAGCTGGTGGGGACCTTCTCGAAGGTCCACCTGCCGCCCGAGGAAACGAAGATCGCGGTGCCCGGCTCCGAGTATCCGGTGTGGGAGACTGACTTCGGCCGGGTGGGAGCGCTGGTGTGCTATGACCTGCTGTTCCCCGAGGCAGCCCGGTGCCTGGCGCTCGGCGGGGCCGACATCATCCTCTGGCCCACCATGTTCTCGGAGCCGCGGGCCCACTACGCGGACATTCTGATGCGCGCGCGGGCGATCGAGAACCGCGTCTACCTGGTGTGCTCGAACTACGCCCAGCCGTGCATGGACGCGACCGCGGTGCACATCGGGCGCTCCGCCATCGTGGACTGGGACGGCGAAGTGCTCGCCGACACCGGGACCTGGCTGAACCGCGGGCGGCCTTCGGCTCCCCGCAGGATATCCTGGCGGTGAGGCGGCCGGACACCTATGGCGCCGTGGTGGAGCGACAGTGAGCAGGGAGGCGATGATGAAGTTGAGCACCACCCTGGGTCTGCTGGCAGGCCTGATGATGATCGGCAGCGGGTGCGCGGCCGAGGGGACGAATAATCCCGGCCCCGACGCAGTGACATCGGTGCGCGTGGCGCTGGAGGAGCCCACGCTTGTCTGCCTCGGGGTCAGGTGGTACGTGCGCGGCGACCGGAACGGCAACGCCTCGGTGCGGGTGCTCTATCGCCGGGCGGGAGAGAGGAAGTGGCGGGAGGCGATGCCCCTGTTCCGGGTGGGAATCTCGGACGCTCCTGATGCGGAGAAGCCCTACCTGAGCCCGGAGATCAACGGCAGGTGGCCCATCGCCCGGCCCAACCTGTTCGCGGGGAGCATCTTCGACCTTCGGCCGGACACCGCGTATGAGATC
>JALGTT010000270.1 GCA_029821235.1 Candidatus Hebobacteria bacterium
GGATCATCGGACTTGAAGATCCCGGAGCCCACGAACACCGCCTCCGCGCCGAGTTGCCGCAGCAGCGCGGCGTCGGCGGGAGTGGCGATGCCGCCGGCGGCGAAGTTCGGCACAGGCAACTTCCCGGTCTGCGCGACCTCGCGCACCAGGTCATAGGGCGCGCCCAGGTCCTTCGCCGCGGTCATGAGTTGCTCCGGGCCGAGTGTGGTCAGCCACTTGATCTGGGACTGCACGCGGCGCATGTGCCTCACCGCCTCCACCACGTTTCCGCTGCCGGCCTCGCCCTTGGTGCGGATCATCGCCGCGCCCTCGCCGATTCTTCGCAGCGCCTCCCCCAGGTCGCGGCAGCCGCACACGAACGGCACGCGGAACTGGTGCTTGTCGATGTGGAACTCCTCGTCGGCGGGAGTGAGCACCTCGCTCTCGTCCACGAAGTCCACCCCCAGCGCCTCCAGCACCTGGGCCTCCACGAAGTGCCCGATGCGCGCCTTCGCCATCACCCGGATGGTGACCGCGGCCATGATCTCCTTGATCTTGACCGGATCGGCCATCCGCGCCACTCCGCCCTGGGCTCTGATATCCGCAGGCACGCGCTCCAGGGCCATCACCGCCACCGCGCCCGCCTCCTCGGCGATCTTCGCCTGCTCGGCGGTGGTGACATCCATGATCACTCCGCCCTTCAGCATCTCGGCCAGGCCGACCTTGGTCCGCCAGGTAGATTTCTCGGCCATCGTGAACCTCCTAAGTTGCCCCAACAAACTGATGCCGGGCTCGGGAATGAGCCAGGCACGTGTCCCCGGGGTCACACCCACCCGCCCCGACTATGATATTACGCCGGGCCGCGGTGTGCAAGTGTCCTCGTCGCGCGGAGAGACATGGCCTGGCCGAGGGGCCGGCCCCCGGACGTGAGAGCGAACTGCACCTGAGAGTCCCCCTCCGGCGAGTAGACCCGCACCTGGTTGTAGCAGCGCTCTTTTCCGTCCTCGATCTCTTTGTAGCAGGTCCCCAGGGCGAGTCCGACTCCGGCATCCCTTGCGGCCTCCGCCAGACGCGCGGCGGCCTCGGCCACTTCCTTTCGGTCGAAGCCGGAATGGTATCCCGAAAGAGAGCCCTCCGGTGTCAGCAGAAAGTCCGCGCCATCGCCGGAAGCCTGCTCAATGCCGGAGAGAATCCGCTTCTCGTTCTCGGGGACCGCCTGCGTCACCGGCATTTGGAGACCGCCCAGCACCCTGGCCATCCGTCACCCTCTCCTTCCCTGCGGTTTCCGCCTATCCCAACCGCAGCAAGAACCCGAGCAACGGCCACGCGATTCGACCGATGATCAGATCGAAGCCGCGGGTGTTGATGAACAGCAGCAGCGCGATGAATCCCACTGGGGCCAGGCGGTCCACGATGGAGGGATCTCTCACCCGCAGCACCCAGGCGGCCACGTGCGCGCCGTCGAGGGGAGGGATGGGCAGCAGGTTGAACACCAGCAACACCACGTTGATCATCGCCCCGTAGAAGCACAGGATGGCGAGGCCCTTCGCCATGAGAATCTCCGGATGGGACCACACCACCTGGAAGAGCACCGCCCAGGCAACGGCCTGCAGGAAGTTCGCAGCAGGGCCGGCGATGGTGAGCAGCGCGCGGTCTCGCCGCGGGTTGCGCAGCCGCCAGGGCGATACCGGCACCGGCTTCGCCCAGCCGAATCCATAGCCGAATATGCTCGACAAGATGAACATCAGCGTGCCCACCGGGTCCAGGTGGGCAAGGGGGGACAGCGTGAGCCGGCCGGCGCGCTTGGCGGTATCGTCCCCGCACAGGTAGGCCACGTACCCGTGGGCCACCTCGTGGAGGGTGATGGCCAGCAGGAATCCCGGCGCGCTGGCGATAATGCGTTGCAGGGGGTTGAGATCGAACAAAATCGCGCCCTCTACCCGACCGCCGGGACCGGCACCCGATTCAACACGTCGGCCACGATCTGCGCCGCCTCGCTCTGTCTTCTCCATCCATCGCTCGCGCCGACTCCGGCCCTCACCACCAGCCGGTGACACAACACCGGTCGAGCCATCTCCTTGACGTCGTCGGGAATCACGTAGTTCCGTCCGAACAGTGCGGCGCGCGCCTGGCTGGTCCGCATCAGGCCCAGGGAGGCGCGGGGGCTGGCGCCCAGCGACAGCTTCTCGTGGTCGCGGGTGGCACCCACCAGTTGCACCATGTATTCCTTCAGCGACGGGTCTATGTGCACATCCTTCACTTGCTCCTGCATCTCCAGCACCTCGTCCCGCCCGACCACGGCCTGCACCGAGTGGATGGGGTGCTCCTTGATCTGGCGGTTGAGCACCTCCACCTCCTGCTGAGGGCTCGGATAACCGATCTCGATGCGCATCAGAAATCGGTCCAACTGGGCCTCGGGAAGAGGATAGGTGCCCCGGTATTCGATCGGGTTCTCGGTGGCCAGCACCAGAAAGGGTTTGTCGAGAGAACGGGTCACGCCGTCCACCGTGACCTGGAACTCCTCCATGCACTCCAGCAGGGAGGACTGGGTCTTCGGGGTGGCGCGGTTGATCTCGTCGGCGAGCAGCACGTTGGTGAACACCGGTCCCTCCCGAAACACGAACTCCCCGGTCTTCTGGTTGAAGATGGAGGTGCCGGTGATGTCCGCGGGGAGCAGGTCGGGAGTGAACTGGATGCGGCGATAGGTTCCGCCGAGGGCCTTGGCGAGGGCCTTGGCGAGCATCGTCTTGCCCACCCCGGGAATATCCTCGATCAGCACGTGGCCATTGCTCAGCAGCCCGATGGTCACCAACTCCACCGCGCGGCGTTTGCCCACGATCACGGTCTCGATTTCGTCCACCAGCCGACGCGCCAGTTGTGTCGTCTTCGCGATCTCTGCCAACTTCTCGTTCCTCTCGTGTTGGTGGGTGATTATAGCACGCGTCGGCAGGGCCGCGCCGCCCCGTCAGCCTGCTTCCTCGACAATCTTCGCTACCCGGCCGAACTGCTCCCGCAGGGACCGGTAGAGATCGCAATAGGCCGGATAGTATCGCGCGTAGACCGCCGCGGCCGCGCGATCCGGCGCGACCGCATCTCTGGTTTCCACCGCGGCCGCGCAGGCCGCCTGCACATCCGGCCACACGCCCCCGGCCACTCCCCCCAGCAGCGCGGCGCCGAAGGCCGCCCCCTCGTCAATCGCCATCCGCACCAGAGGAGTGTGGAACACGTCGCACAACATCTGCCGCCACAGCGGGCTGCGGGAGCCTCCGCCGGTGCTGCGAATCTCCTCAATCGGAAGGTCCATCTCCCTCAGGATCTCCAGCGAGTCCCGCAGTCCATAGCACACCCCCTCCATCACCGCCCGCGCCAGGTGTCCCTTGGTGTGGCGGAGCCCCAGTCCCACGAACGCGCCCCGCGCGTGGGGGTCCGCGTGGGGGGTGCGTTCCCCGGTGAGATAGGGAAGGAAGAGCAGCCCTTCGCTTCCGACGGGGGCCTCCGCCGCCTCCGCGGTGATGATCTCGTAAGGATCAACTCCCCGCCGGGCGGCCTCCGCCTTCTCCTCCGCGCAGAGGGCATCCCGGAACCACCGCAGGGACCCGCCCGCGGAAAGCATCACCCCCATCACATGCCACTGACCCGGCACCGCGTGACAGAAGGTGTGGACCCGCAACTTGGGGTCCATCTTCGGCTCGGACATGGCGGAGAACACGGTCCCCGAGGTGCCCACAGAGACCGCCACCACGCCCTCGCCGATCACCCCGGCGCCCACCGCGCTGCACGCGTTGTCCCCTCCACCCCCCGCGATGGGGATGCCCGCCCGCAGGCCCAGTTCTTCGGCCGCG
>JALGTT010000014.1 GCA_029821235.1 Candidatus Hebobacteria bacterium
ACGAGGGGGCCGTGGTGTGCATCGAGGGCGAGCATCCAGTGGCTAGGTCGGCCGAGCCGACCGCCATGGCGGCCTCCGAAGGAGGCTTAGCCATCTACCCGCCCATCTCCGCCATCAACGGGGGCCCGCCATTCCACCCGAACTGTGTCCACGTGCTCACGCCCTTTGTGGAGCGTCTGGCGATTGACGAGGAAAAGAAGCGGGGCGTCGTCTCGCTCGATCTGCTCAATAAGTCTCCTGCCGAACTCCAGCGGCGCTTTCGCAAGGAGTTCCCGGGAATTGCGCGGGCCGCGGGAAAGCCGGAGCTCGCACGGGCGGGGCGGGTAGGGTAATTGACCTGCACGCCGGTCGACTTCCAGCTCAGACGCAGGAAAAAGCCGCAGCATGCCTAACTACGGTAGTGAGAGAGGGGGAAGGCCGGGCCTCCGGGAGGCGTTCCGCTCGCATGTCATAGTGAACCATTCATGTACTGACGGTGTCATACTCCTACGGGAAAGACCCTTGGCTAGACTGGGAAGCATTCATGTTCAGCAGAAGATGAATACGGAGGGAGCGTGAGCATGGCGGCCTCCAGACCACCCGTAGCGCTGGTTACTCGGTTCGCCGACGCGCAGCTCAGTGCCATGCTCTCCGAGTTCGTTCGGATCATCAGCGCTGTCCTTGGACAGCAGTTGATTAGTGTCGTGCTGCACGGCGGAATTGCGTTCGACGACCTCGCCCCCGGATACGGCGATCTCGACTTCGTGGCTGTCACCGCAGACGAAGTGGGAGAGGAACTGGGCCAGCGACTGTCCGATGCTCGACGTCCCTTGCGAGCCGGGGACTACGGAGTGCCGGGCACGATGGTGGAGGGGGCGTTCCTCCCCAGGAAGATGCTCGACCCCTCCGTTCCCGGCAAGGCCTTCTGGTGGGGCACGAGCGGCGAACGTCCGTGGGATAGGAACAACCTGGGGTGGTTCGTGTGCAAGCAGATTCGCGAGCGAGGGATCGTGCTGTGGGGCGAGAACCTCAAGCAGGAGTTCCCTGAGCCGAGGCGCGATGACCTGTTGAGCGACACCTTGACAGCGTGCCAGCAAGGGCTCACCCATGGAAAGGGCGGGACCCTTCATTCCATAGACTGGTTACTCACGGCGGCGCGGTCGCTGCAGTGGCTCAAGTGCGGAACGTTGAGTTCGAAGAGCGAAGCTGCCGACTGGGGTACCCAAGACGCCAAAGGGGAATGGCGAAACCTGCTTCCTCGGGCGAAGAAGCTGCGGCTGAACCCGTCGCTGTTCGAGACGGGTGACACAAGAAGCTGGGTTGCCACTCTCACCGAGCCAATCCAGCAGGCGTGGCTTGAGGTGAAAGTGGCGGCGGGGAAAGCAGAACGCGGATGCGGCGAGTAGCACAAGCACCGTATGGAGGGATTGCCATGAGTGCACCGGGGACTGTGGCGTTTCTGGCAGTAGGCATTCTCCTGTGGGGGCTTTGTACATCAGCGGCGACTCCCCCCTCGGCTGCTGCCGAACCGACAGGCAAAGTGCAGCCAGCGGGGGCGTCCCAGGAGCTGATAGTATGCGGCGGCGATGAGGTCTACATCCTTGACCTCTCACAACAAGAGAACGGAAGCCCGAAGAAGGTGTGGAGCTGGAGGGCCGCGGGTCGACCAGAACTCACCAAAGATGTGTTTCCACTTGGCTGGGAGTTCAACGATTCTACCGAATGCAAACCGGTGGACGGCGGTAGCAAGGTGCTGATTGCGTGTGACACCCAAGGCATCGCACTTGTGGAGCGCGCAACGGGCCGCGCGCTATTCTACGCCAATGTCGAGAGCGCTCACTCCGCCGAAATGCTACCCGGAAACAGAGTGGCGGTGGCGGGCTCAGGATACCAAGGCACTGCGACGCCGCGGAATGCCGATAGCCTCACGGTCTTTGAGGCCGTGGGACCCGGCAAGGAAGTCTGCCGAGCCGCGCTCCCAGGCGGCCACGGTGTGGTGTGGGACTCCGGCCGGCAAATGCTGTGGGCGCTTTCCAGCGGCGACATCAGGGCTTATCGGCTTTGGCGATGGGAATCGGATGAGCCATCTCTGGAGATGGTGCTCAGGGTCCGACTGCCAGAAGGCGGGGGGCATGACCTGAGCCCGGTACCGGGGAGCCCTCTGATGATGGTGACGACCGGCAATCACTGTTGGCTCTTCGATCCAGACACGCGTGAGTTCCGCCTCCACCCGTCACTGGGCGAGAAGCGCGGAGTCAAGTCTGTCTCGGTGAACGGCGCGACGCAGCAGATCGCCTATGTCCAGGCAGAAGGCGGCAATTGGTGGGCTGAGCGAGTGCGCCTCCTGAACCCGAATGACGAGCTCATACGGCCTGGGGAGCATGTCTACAAGGCACGCTGGAACGTACCCGCGAAGTAGGGGTATCATAGGTCCACAGAGACTCACGCCCTAGAGCTTTGCTGCCCCGTGCGCCACACCGTATGAGAAAGTGTAGGTTTGTCAAACATAGGTAACACCTGAGGTAGAGGGTTGCCAGTATTCGCTGAGCGCCTGGGCTGGGGTTTTCCAGCCGAGGGCGGCGTGGGGTCGTTGGGTGTTGTAGCGGCGGTTCCAGGAGGCGTTGCGGCGCCGGCCGCAGGGCGCGTCTGCTGAATGATCATCACTCCTCTCTCCTGAAAGCATTTTGCAAGACCCCGCTTGTCCCGACGGTTTCGAGGAGCGCAATCCCATTCAGAAACACCGGCATGGTCGTCACTCCCAGGCCCTGCAGGCGTAATCAGTCACCAATCCCGGGGGGCCGGCCGTGGCGAGAGGCCGGCCCCCCTTCGCCCTGGCGTAGGAGGGAGGGTGTACTTGTAGGCCGGAGGCCGGCGACGGCCGAGGGGTGTAGCCGCCGCCGACCCGCCCGGGATCTCTGTGCTGCACAGAGGAGTGCCCGGCCGGGTCCCCGGAGACGAGCGACACCGGATCCGTCCGGTCCTCGGTGCCGACGACTGCATCGGGATCGTCCTCGAGGACCCTCAGCTCAGCCAGCGCCATCTCAACCAGCCCCTCAATGAGCGCCTGGCGCGCCTCCTCCGACAGCACGCCTCTCGGCAGGCTCGGGCGGCTCATGGCGGTCTCAGCCCCCACCTGCGCCATCTCAGCCGTTCCCCTGCCGCGCCGCCCGGATCGCCTGGATCCGGGCGATGATCGTCTCGCACTCGGCGATGGTGAGGGGGGCGCGCGACCTTTCGGCCCCAGAGAGCGCTGTGGAAGGTGCCGAGCGCACGGGTGTCGGCGATCCATCGGCGCATTTCTGCCAGCGTCACGCCCGGCGTGTCCCGCCATAGTCGCCTCAGACGCTCCAGAAGTCGCCCGTTTGCAGGGGCATCGGCTGGTCGTTCACGTTGCTCTGTTGCGTTGCTCATCGTTGTCCCCGCCACCTTTCGGCCTACTTGCTCCCACCTTGCTGCCTTTCTGTCACCAGGTCTCGAGATATCTTTTCACCCGTTCAGCTACTTTGTGCTAGAATGCTCGACATGAGACAACGGCGCGTGCGATTTAGCGAAGAGTTCGGTGCGTTTGTTCGTTCACGCCGGGATACGTTGGGCGACACTCAGTTGCGCTTTGCAGCCCGCCTCGGAGTGAGCGACTCGTACGTCTCCAAGATGGAATGGAACAGGGCATGGTGCCCGAGCACTCCAAGATCGTCGAGATGACCCGGGAGTCGGGCGAGGATCCCGGCGAGTGGCTGGAGGCCGCCGGCTATGGCGAGGAAGAGGGCGAAGCCCCCGAGCCGCCTGTTCCGCTACCGCTGGAGGCGGAATCGGGCTATGTCCCCCGGCCGTCAGACAGCGCCCTGCCCGTTCTCGGAACCCTACGCGGCGGCGTGATGTGCATGCCCGAGGAAGAGTCGCCCACCGAGTGGTTCCCCTGCCTCGAGGAGCACGCCAAGGTTGCCGACTACGTGGTGCGGGTCATCGGTGACAGCCTGCACCCCCTCATCCTCGAGGGCGACTACGTCGCCGTGAAGAAGACCTCGACCCCGCAGCCCGGCCAGATCGTCGTGGCGCGTGTGGGTGACGACGGAGACGTCATGATGAAGCGATACGTCGGCCGCCGAAAGGGCAAGGTCATCCTGGAGTCGGTCAACCCCATGTACCCGCCCATCCACGCCGACAAGGTAGAGGTCGTCGGGGTCGTGGTCTGGCAGCACCGTACCGGGGATACACTCAGGAGATTCGGGAGGTAGGAGGGGGCAGTCTCGCGCGAGGGGGGGCGTCGCAGTTGCACCATGCCCGTGCACTCGGACTACATTCGGCTTCGTCTGAACAGTACAACGAGGGGAGGTTCGTATGATGATCCTCAGTCGTAACGGGAAGGTTGTGCTTGCAACGCTGGCAGTCCTGGCCCTCGCCGTCACCGCCTACTCCGCGGGGAAGGCGTGGCCGCCGGCGCAGAAGGTGATGCGCGCAGAGCGCTTCGAACTTGTCGCTGCCGACGGTCAGGTCCGCGGGGCCATGTGGGTGCAGCCCGACGGGACGCCGCGCGCCGTGCTGTACGACGAACACGGCCGCGAGCTGTGGGCCGCGCCTGCTCAGACGGAAGCAGCAACACAGGGCGCCTCTGCCCCCATCGTCAACGGGTGGCGGCGAGTCGCATCCTGGTCCGGAACCGGCCCGAAGAACACCGAGAAGTTCTTCGTCCGGGCTCCCTGGAAGATAGTATGGGACACCCGCCCGCACCCTCAATTCGGGAACATGAACTTCATCATCCACATCCACGGCGACAAAGGCATGCCCTACCTGGCCGCGAACGTGATCGGAGCCGACCAGGGCGAGACCATCCAGCATGAGTCGGGCACCTACTACCTCAAGATCAGCGGCTCGCAACCCTACACGATCACGGTGTATGAGAAGGTCGGTGCTAAGTGAGCAACCCGCAACGCTTCATCTAGGGGCCGGGACGGCGGCCGGATTGAGCAACTGTGCCACGGCAGGCCCTCATGGCGGATGAAGAACGGGCACTGAGGGGCGAGGTTGGGATGGTCCCACCGGCGTGCGGGATACACGTATCTTCGCCGCGATGAGAGGCATCCATGCAGCCAACCCAATTGCTTACTCTATGGGGGAAGAGCGACTCCGATGATCCGTCGTACTACCACCCTCTGCTTTTTCACATGCTCGATACCGCGCATGTAGCCCGTCTTATATGGTCAGAAGTACTCAGCCCAAGTTGCCGATACCAATTAGCGCATGACATCCATTTGGATCTGGAGACCGCGAATGCCATCATTTCGCTGATATCCGGGCTACATGATCTTGGCAAGGCACACCCCGGATTTCAGGCACAGCAACCAGCTCTCGCCACGCGAGTACAGAAAGCTGGATTGTCCATTACAAAATACTGGGCCGAAGCGAGAAAACCCCACGGCCAGGTGACTGCGCGGGAACTGGAGAGGATTCTTCTCGAACTCGGATGGGAGCGGGAGCCGGCCGTCATTCTGGCGGTTGTGGCAGGCGGACACCATGGCATCTTTCCCTCGGCATCAGACCTCCAGTCCATGGGCATGGATACACTGGGAGATTCCTCGTGGGTGGAGGCGCGGGACGAACTCGTGCGCTCTCTTGCCGGTCACTTTTTGGGCGCCGGTGGGTCGGATACGGTGCCGGCCCTCAAGAAACCACCCTCAGCAGGCACCATTGCCTTTCTGGCAGGACTTATTACGGTGGCCGACTGGATCGCCTCTTCGGAGCACTTTCCGGCCAGTTCCGACATACCGCTCGAGGAATACGTCAAACTCTCGCGTGAACGGGCGCAGCAGGCGCTCCGGGCACTGGGGTGGCTTCCTCCGCTGCGCCCGGCTGGGCCCGCCAACTTCGATCGCATCTTTTCGTTCCTCCCCAACCCCGTGCAGCAAGCGGTAGCACGAGCGGTCAGTACGCTGTCGTCCCCACATTTGCTGGTGGTCGAGGCCCCGATGGGAATGGGGAAGACCGAGGCAGCTCTCTATGCGGCCGACGCGCACCTTTGCGCAGGCGAAACAGGTGGGTTCTACATCGCGCTTCCCACGCAGGCCACCACGAATGCAATGCATCGGCGGGTGAAGGACGACTACTTGGCAGAACGAGGCCATTCGTTTATACCCGACCTTCAGCTCGTCCACGCAAACGCGCTCCTTGCCAGGGAATACGATGACTACCGGTTGACGTCCGTTGTGGGAGAAGGAGATACGTCGGAAGAGGAGCGCGCGTCGGTGCAGAGTTGGTTCGCAGCCAGAAAACGAGCGTTACTGGCGCCGTTTGGGGTGGGAACGATAGACCAGAGTCTCCTCGCGGTATTGCAGACTCGCCATTGGTTTGTGCGCCTCTTCGGGCTTGCCAATAAGGTGGTGATATTCGATGAGGTGCACGCCTACGACACATATATGACCGCGATTCTGGAGCGACTGCTGCAGTGGCTGGCCGCGGTCAATGCCACCGTTGTTCTGCTCTCGGCCACCCTTCCCGCCTCCCGCCGGGAACGTCTGGTTCGCGCTTACGCGGGGGATCAGACAGGCCGAGTACCGTCCAGGCCGTATCCGCGGATCACGTGGACAGGGGTGAGCGGAACGGATAGTACGACCGTCTCGATTGACGAGAACTCCCACCGCGCCGTGAATCTGGACTTCGCACCCGCATCTCCGGATGACCTCGCCTCGAGGCTGCGTGAGGCGCTGCGCGAGGGCGGATGTGCGGCCGTGGTATGCAACACCGTTGCCCGGGCACAGGAGATATATCGGCGCCTGGAACAGAGTCTTGCCGATGTCGAGTGTCTTCTGTTCCACGCGCGCACGCCATTCGGCTGGCGCAGGAGCCGGGAGCGCGATGTCCTGACGCGATTCGGAAAGGGTGGAGAGCGGCCATCCAAGGCCGTACTCGTTGCCACTCAAGTGATCGAGCAAAGCCTGGACCTCGACTTCGACTGGATGGCCTCCGAGATGGCCCCTCTGGACTTGTTGCTGCAACGGGCTGGCAGGTTGCACCGCCACCGGCTTGACCGTCCCGCCCGAGTCGCGCAACCCCGATTGACGATCCTGTGTGACGCCGAGCCCGACGGCGGCATTCCGGAGTTCGGCTCCTCTGAGCGCGTCTACGCGCGCTACATACTGCTGCGGTCGTGGCTGGCGCTGAGAGGACGAACCCAGTTGCAGATTCCCGGGGACATCGAACGTCTCATCGCGCAGGTGTACGATGACCCGGAGCCCGGATTCGATGATGGAGAATGGACGAGAGCGCTTCACGACGCAAGAAAGGACATGCTCGAGCGGAAACGACGAGATGAGCGGAAGGCCGAGGGGGTGCTGGTGCCCGCGCCGGGGGACCCATGGGAGTTGATAGAGCAATTCTCGCAGCAACTTTGGGAGGATGAAGACCCGACTATCCACCCCACGCTCAGGGCGGCGACGCGGCTCGGAGATCCGTCCGTGCAGGTCGTCTGCCTGGAAGAGGACGGCGGAGGCGTTCTGCGCCCTGTCACCGGCGGCGTAGCAGTCTCCCTCGAGGAGCAGCCTTCGCCAGAGCAGACCGTGGAATTGATGGAGGCCAGCCTGGCGCTCAGCCACCGCGGGCTGTTCCAGGCTCTGTGCGACCAGGAAGTTCCCTCAGGCTGGCGCCACAGTCCCCATCTGCGCTTCCACCGCCATGTGATCTTTTCCGGAGGACGCGCCGAACTCGCGGGATGGGTTCTCACCATAGATTCCGATCTTGGGCTGGTCATCGAAAAGGAGGATGAACAATGAAGCCGACATTCAACTTGATTGACCAGGGCTGGATTCCCTGTGTGCCGCGGGGTGGCGGGCCTGCGCGCGAACTCGGGATCCACGAGGCGCTTGTGAAGGCGCATGAGTTGAGCGAGATCTACGATGACTCGCCTTTGATCACCGTCTCCCTGCACCGCCTGCTGCTGGCCGTGCTGCACCGCGCCTGCGGTCCTGCCACGGCAGAGGAATGGGGACAACTGTGGAAAGCCGGACGTTTCCCCGAGGATAAGATCAACGCCTACCTCGAGAAATGGCGCGAGCGCTTTGACCTCTTCTCAGAGACTCATCCTTTTTACCAGACCGGGGGACTGGAGACTCGCAAGCAGAGCAGTGTTGCGCGCCTGGCCGCAGAGCTGGCCAGTGGGCACAATGTACTTCTATTCGACCACACACTTGACGATATGCCTCCCGTCTTTGCTTGCTCTGAGGCGGCCAGAAGGCTTGTAGCCGCGCAAATGTTCGCAATTGCTAGCGCGGGGGAGCACAAGCCAACGATCAAGGGGGATGCCGTTGCTCGCCCTTGCTTCAGGGATTCGATACTAACCAGGACGCTGGTTGTCTGGATCACCGGAGATAATCTATTCGAGACACTGATGAGTAATCTCATCGTGCTCAATGAGAGAGCCAACACGTCACCGTGCTGGGAGATGCCTTCTATTGAAGCAACCAATCTGAGAGGTGATCAGCCAGATTATCCCTGTGGTGTCCCAGACGGATACACGTGGCAAAGTCGACTTATCCGCCTCATACCGGAAGAGATTGCAGGAGAGACTGCTGTGCGTGTAATGCATTTCGCCCAAGGCCGAAGAATGGACAAGTCTCCACGCCGCCCTGGAGAATACGATCCGATGGTCGCCCTTATGCTTGCAAGCAAACAGCGCGGGTATGTGCCCCTCCGTCTCAGTTGGGAAAAGGCCCCCTGGCGCGACGCGCATGCCCTTCTCGCGGTCGCCGACCCTGAATCTCACTCCCACAATGGTCCAAAGTTTCGGAGGCCGAAAACCCTCGATCATCTCAGCAATATGTGGGGGCGAGGATTCATCAAAGAAGCTGAGCGATGCTATACACTGGAGGTCGCGGGATTCGCCTTCTTGCCGGGGTCGGGCAAAACGGGGAAGCCTGTGTTGTGGCGTCACGATCGCCTTCCCCTGCCGCTGGCGCTGCTCCAGGACCCGCATCTGGTGGACCGGCTAAGATTCCTCATTGAAAAGGCGGAGACGGTCGCCCGCGATGTCCAAGACCGTCTCCTCAAGGTGTGCCGGGCATTCCTACCTTCCGACTTGGGGCATCCACAGGCCCGTCAGCCGGACCCCAAGGATGTGGCCAACCTCGCGAATTCCCTCGACGCCGAGCGGCCCTACTGGGCGCGGCTCGAGGGGCACTTTCACCATCTGCTTCAGAGGTTGCCCGTGGAGACAGACGCGGCCTCCGACGAGTGGCTGGAAGCAGTGGAAAGAGAGGCGAGCCGGGCATTCAATGATGCCTGCGATAAGTTGGGCGCTTCACAACGGGCAATACGCGCCCGGGCGCGCGTGTCAGACATTTTCCCGGCGCTGCCGCGGGATGCCGCGGCAGCGACCGCCGAGACCGAAGCAAGGAGGTGATCGAGTGGAAAAGCTGGAGGAACGGATCAATCGCTTTGTGGGACACCTGCGCCACCTAGCCGAGGGAGACGGCGAGAACAGGGGTGCGCTCGCCGATCTGAGAAGCGGATTGGGGCGCGCCCCGGCCGAGTCCCCGCGGTTGCTCAAACACGTCGTTCCCTTTCTAGGGGAGAGAGCGCATTCCGCGGACCGTTGGTTCTACCTGGTGGGCGCGCTTTTCGGATGGCATCCCAGACACGAGCAGGGGCGTTCGCTGGCCGAGGGTCTTGGCGGCCTTCGCCAGAAGGGGGCCATCAGCGACAGCGCCGGGGCCCGCTTCGTGGCCCTGATCGCGAGCCACCCCGACGACCTGCCGGGGCGGCTGCGCGAAGCGATAGGGTTGCTGCGCAGCAACGATATCGGGCTCGACTGGTTCCAGTTGCTGCACGACCTGACACAGTGGACTCACCCCGACGGATACATCCAGCTCAAGTGGGCGCGGAAGTTCTATCGGCAGGCCCGCGCTCCAGAGAACAACGCGGCCTGAAGGCCGGAATCTACAGGAGGCGATGATGAAGATAGAGGCTCATGTCATCCAGAACTTCGCACCGTCCTGTCTCAATCGGGACGACACCAACACCCCCAAAGACTGCGAATTCGGCGGCGTCCGCCGCGCCCGCATCTCCTCGCAGTGCATCAAGCGCGCGGTGCGCCGGCATCACTTGTTTGATGAAAGATTGAAGGGACAGCTGGCCGCTCGCAGTCGTTGGCATAGGGAGCGCCTAGCAGAGGTCATATCAGCATTAGGCAAAGATCCCTCCGAGTTACTCGTTGCGGTGGGCATCTTCCTCAACATGTTGGTCTCGTCCAAAGCGCTACAAGGGGACGAGGATGATGGAAACTCGGGCGTGAAGGGAGCCCGCAAGGGAAGAGCCGTGAAAGCCTCGCAGGCCTATGAGCGGTGTGACGCGTTAAGTTGGTTATCCAGCCGAGAGATGGATCACATCGTGGAGTGGGTTGCCGCGAACCAACGCGATGTTACCGTCGCCCGGAAAAAGGATCAGAAGCAAAAGCTGATCCAAAGATTCCTGGATGCACATCCGAATCTTCCCGTTACCCCCGATATTGCCCTTTTCGGCCGCATGATGGCAAATGCCATGGGCATGCAAGTTCACGCCGCCTGCCAGGTCGCGCACGCCATTTCCACTCACCGGGTGGACATGGAGATGGACTTCTACACCGCGGTTGATGACCTCAATCCTGAATCGGAGACCGGGGCCGGCATGATGGGCGTAACCCACTTCAACAGCGCGTGCTTCTACCGCTATGCCCTGTTGGACAGAGACGGTCTCTTGGAGAACCTCCAGGGAGACGTCGATCTCACCAACGACGTAATCTCTGCTTTCCTCGAGGCCTGGGTGTACGCCATTCCCACCGGCAAGCAGAACTCGATGGCCGCCCAGAATCTGCCCAGCTTCGGCCTGTTCGTAGTTCGTGACGGCGGGGCGCCCTGCTCGCTCGCCAACGCCTTCGCGGAGCCCGTGCGCGTCATCCCCGGTCAGGACGAAGACTTGATCGGCCGCTCGATCACCGCTCTCGCCGACTACTGGAGCAGGCTTCAGAGCGTCTACGGCGGCGACGGCATCGCCGCCCTCAATCTCTTCCACGACGGCCGCCGGGATCGCCTGGGAGACCTGGCCGACGCGGACAAGGGATCGGTGAAAGCCGCTCTCGAAGCGACCATGGCGGCGGTGCGGGCGGCGGGAGGTGCGTAACATGCACACCCTCCTCATGCTCCTGGCCGGACCCATGCAGTCCTGGGGCCACCGCAGCCGCTTCGACGACCGGGACACCGGCCTCGAGCCCACCCGTAGCGGCGTCATCGGGCTCATCTGCGCGGCGATGGGCATTCCCAGGGATGGGGACCTCTCCCGCTTCGATTCCCTGCGCATGGGGGTGCGGATTGACTCCCCAGGCCGCCCCGCCATTGACTTTCACACCGCCATGCGCGTGGTGCGCGCCGACGGCACCCTCGACCGGGACGACGCCAAGAATACGGTCACATCGCACCGCCACTACCTTGGCGACGCGCGCTTCATCGTCGGGCTGGAACACGAGGAACTGGGCCTGGTGCGAGAGATCGAGGCGGCGCTTCGGAACCCTCGCTGGCCGCTGTTCCTGGGACGCAAGTCGTTCCCGCCGTCTCTGCCGGTACACCTTCCCGGGTCCTCCGTGATGGAGAACACACGGCTCGAGGAGGCGCTGGAGACGCTACCATGGCACCGGCTCTACGAGCGGGAGCAGCGTCCCAAGTATCTTCGACTGGTACTGGAGCCGCCCAGGGACAAGGAGGTGGAGGCGGCGACAGTGCGCAATGACTGGCCCGTCTCGTTCGTCAGTGCAAAACGACGGTTCATGCTTCGGGGTCTGCTAATCCGCGATCTGCCCTCGGATCGCGTCCCCGAGGGGGAGGTGCTGCCATGTTCCTGTCCCGCCTAGTGCTGAACGGACGGCATCCCCGCGCTCTGCGCGCCCTGGCAGAAGCCGATCTCATGCACCAACTCGTCTACTCCGGGTTTCCCGACCGGGAGGACGGAGGGCCGGGGCGAGTCCTTTTCCGGGCGGAGGGCGCCCGGGCGGGCCGACCAGGCCTCGTGTTGGTGCAGTCGGAGAAGCGGCCTGCATGGGAACGGCTGCTGGAGGAAGGTGTGGTACTGTCGGCCGAATGCAAGGCCCTGCAGCTGCGCCTGGCGCCCGGCCAGCGTCTCCGTTTCCGCCTGCGCGCCAACCCGACGGTGCGGCGCGTCTTCCAGCCGGCCCAGGATGGCCGGCCGAAACAGAGCGGCAGACGGATCGGCGTCTACGGCGAAGACGCCCAGCGCGCGTGGCTGTGCCGCAAGGCCGATTCCTCCGGCTTCCGCGTCCTGGAGTGCGCCGTGAGCGACCGCGGCATCCAGTTCTCGCGACGCCGCAACGGGGCCGCGCCCCTGAAACACCTGTGTGTTGACTTCGAGGGGATCATCGAGGTGACCGACGCAGAACGGTTCGTCTCCGCGCTGGAGCGCGGCATCGGCTCCGCGAAGGCGTTTGGATTCGGGCTGCTCTCGGTGGCCCCGAGCAGGTGACGGGCCGCCGCCGTTGCCTTGAACACGAACTGAACCTTGACAACTGAATAAACGGACCATCTTGTCGGTGGACCTTCCTGAACAATAGAGCGTTGATTAGCACTGCAATTGCTCTATGAATTGCGGAAGAAGTCCACTGAAGGGGCTGGAGGAGAACGGAACATGGACGATCTTCACCAACTTCCGAAGTTCCGGGACGCCCTCTCCTTCCTATATGTGGAGCACGTTCGGGTCGAGCAAGAGCAGAAATCCATCGCGCTCTACGACGCCGAGGGCAAGACCCCGGTGCCGGCCGCCGGCCTGTCCGTATTGATGTTGGGCCCCGGCACGAACATCACTCATGCCGCTATCCGCGCTCTCGCCGACAACAATTGCCTGGTTATCTGGTGCGGCGAGCAGAACGTGCGGTTCTATGCCTTCGGCATGGGCGGAACGCGAAGCGCGAGAGGGATCCTGCGCCAGGCGCAACTGGTGGCCGACGAACGCTCCCGCCTCGAAGTGGTCAAGCGCATGTACCGCATGAGGTTCAAGGAGGACCTGCCTCCGGATCTCACCATCAAGGAGCTGCGCGGCCGCGAGGGCATAAGGGTGCGCACCGCCTATGCCCGTGCCAGCCGCGAGACGGGCGTCCCCTGGGAGGGCCGGAGTTACAAACGCTCGGACTGGCGCTCTGCCGACCCCGTCAACCGCGCCCTTTCCTGTGCGAACTCATGCCTCTACGGCCTCTGCCATGCGGCGATTCTGTCCGCGGGATACAGCCCGGCCCTGGGGTTCATCCACACGGGGAAACAACTCTCCTTCGTCTACGACATTGCCGACCTGTACAAGGTGGACATCACTATTCCGGTGGCATTCCGCGCGGCCGCCGAGGAGTGCGACAATCTAGAGCGGGAGGTCCGGCTGCGCTGCCGGGACATCTTCCGGGAAACGCGCCTCGTCCAGCGGGTGATTCCGGACATCCGGTACGCGCTGGGCGAAACCCAGGAGCCGGCCGAGTTCGCACCCGACGAAGACCCCGCACTGCCGACCGACCTGTGGACCCCTTCATGGGAGCAGGCGCAGGACGACTCTCCTTCGGAGGAATCCAATGGTGGTGCTGATTCTTGAGCGGGTGCCAGCCGGCCTCCGTGGCGAACTGACCCGCTGGATGATTCAACCTCGGGCAGGGGTGTTCGTAGGCAAGATGTCTGCCATGGTCCGAGACAAACTGTGGGAGAAGGCGCAAAAGGCGGCCAAGGGCGGCAGCGGCATTCTCCTTCACTCAAGCAACACAGAACAGGGGTTCGCCGTGAGGACCTTCGGTGACCCGAGCCGGGACCTGATAGACATAGAGGGTATCGTTCTTGCAAGAATGCCCGTCAGAGACTAAATTCTCAGTGAGTTCCCCACGCACGTGGGGGTGAACCGCGTGCTCAAGCCGACCCGGAGCGCCAGGTCAAGAGTTCCCCACGCACGTGGGGGTGAACCGGTGACTGCTGCGGACGCGGACGGGGCCGAGCGGAGTTCCCCACGCACGTGGGGGTGAACCGGTATCGCGAAGGTAACGGACTCCATGATCTACGAGTTCCCCACGCACGTGGGGGTGAACCGCAAACCTGATGGTCTTCCATGGCTGGGAGGGCGAGTTCCCCACGCACGTGGGGGTGAACCGCGGTGGAGCGACGAGTGAGGGGGTATATTCAGGAGTTCCCCACGCACGTGGGGGTGAACCAGTCGGCCAAGTATA
>JALGTT010000271.1:0-2713 GCA_029821235.1 Candidatus Hebobacteria bacterium
AAGGGGTCGGGAGAAGAGGGGGCGCCCATTGTCGTGGGACGCTATGGAGAGGGCGGGAAGCGGCCTTTGATCGCGTGCGAAGGCCGCGCGTTCGAGGCGGTGCGCCTCTATAATCAGGAGTGGTGGGAGATCAGCGACCTCGAAGTGACCAACTTCTCTGCCGAGGGCCGCGCCCCGAGAGCGGGCGTCCGCATCCTTGCCGAAGACTCAGGACGAGTTTCCCACATCTACCTGCGTGGACTGGAGGTGCACGATGTCAACGGAGCCTTCCACGAAGGGCGAGACGCGGGGAAATGCAATGCGGGCATCCTCTTCGATGTCGTGGGCTCCCGGACGCCCACGTGGTACGACGATGTGCTGATCGAAGGCTGCCACATCTATCGTTGCGACCGATCGGGCATCAAGACCTGGTCGGACTGGCACCGCTGGGTGAAGCAGGGCTGGGCGCCCTCCACCCGGGTTGTGGTGCGGGGGAACGTGCTGGACGATATCGGAGGGGATGGCATCGTGGTGGGCATCGCTGCCGCGCCACTGATCGAGCACAATGTGGCCAGCCGCTGCAACGCGCGGGCCGGGGACTACAATGTGGCGATCTGGGTATGGGAGACCGACGATGCAGTAATCCAGTTCAACGAGGCCTACCTGACTCGGACCACCAAGGACGGACAGGGGTTCGACATAGACGGCCTCACCAAGAGAACCATCGTACAGTACAACTACAGCCACGACAACGAGGGAGGATTCATTCTCCTGTGCGAGGCCGGTAATCCCAATCCTCTGCGCACCAACGACGGGAGTGTGGTGAGGTACAATATCAGCCAGAATGACCGGGCGCGCATCTTCCAGATCGGCGGCAAGGTCACGAACGCCTCCATCTACAACAACACCATCTACATTGGAGAGGGGCAGGGGGACCCGCTGGTGGTCTGGCACAACCAGGATAAGGTGTGGCCGCGGGGGATTCGTTACGCCAATAACATCTTCTACAATCTCGGGACCGGGGGCTATGATCTGGGCCGAAGCGAGGAGGTGGTCTTCGATCACAACTGCTTCTTCGGGAGGCACCCGGAGAGCGAACCGGAGGACGAACACAAGCTCACCTGTGACCCGAAGTTGGTCAATCCCGGGTCCGGAGGAGTGGGCCGGGATACGGCGGACGGTTATCAGTTGCAGGCCGACTCGCCCTGCATTGACACCGGCGCACTGATTCCCGACCACGGGGGTAGAGACTACTGGGGTCATCCGGTGCCCTCGGGGGCCGCGCCGGACCGGGGTGCGCATGAGTTCCAGAAGGAGGAGAGCGGAGGGTGAACGCGGTCGGTTTCTCGGTTCTGTTGCTGGCTCTGGCAGTCTCGACCGGCATCGCGGACCATCCGACGGCGGCGTGGGTGGCGAAGGTCAACGGGGAACCGATCTCGCTGCGCGAGTTCGAGCGCCGGGTGCTGCGCAACCGCGCCCTGGGGGCCACACACTTCGCGGAGAAGCACCATGCCCAGGACAGCGCTGACTTCTGGACCACCTCCTTCGATGGCGAGACCCCGGAGCAGTGGGTGAAGAAGAAGGCCCTCGACGACTGTGTGCGGATCAAGGTGGAGCTGATGCTGGCACGGGATAAGGGCGTGATCGCGGACGTCAGCTATCAGGCCTTCCTGCGGGCACTGAAGAGGGAGAACCAGCGGCGGCGCGAGTTCCTCGCCAGCGGACAGCCGATCTACGGTCCCCAACAGTACCGGGAGGATGAGTTCTTCACCTACTTCTACAACAACACCCTGATCGAGCTGAAAAGGCGGCTCGGCCGGCAGGAGTTGCGGCCCTCCCAGGAGGAGCTGGAGGCCCGCTATCGAGCGGACAAGGAGCGGTTCTACGACCGCGGCTACCGGATCCGGATGTGGGAGATCGAGACCTCCTACATGCGACAGAGGGGAGAAACCAAGACCCTGACGCGGGAGCAGGCCAGAGCGAAGGTCGAGGAGGCGAAGGCCCGCCTGGATAAGGGTGAGCGGTTTGAAGAGGTGGCTCCCGATTACAATGAAGACCGGACTCTGCTGGAACGAGTGATGGACGAGCACACCGGGCGCACGGATCTCAACCGCACCCCGAAGGCCGTCGAGCAAGCTTTGAAGCTGGAGGAGGGCGAAGCCAGCCCGGTGTTCGAGGAGAACGAGGCCTTCCACATCCTCTTCTGTCTGGAGAAGGAGAAGCTGGGCTACCGGCCGTTCGAGGAGGTGAAGGCCAACGTGGCCCTGCACTGTGTGGAGGACAAGTACCAGGAGCTGGTGGCCGACCTGGTGGCGAAGGCGAAGGTGGAGATCAATCGGCCGGTGTACGACGCGGTGCGGGTGAGGTGAGGACCTGGACGGCCAACCGCTAGCCCTTTCTCCACACCAGGACGGAGGCCGCTAGCAGCCCGAGGTCGCGCACGAACAGTCCCCAGGTGGCCTGCGTGGCGCTCATCCCACTGACATCGAAGCACCCGCATTCCACTTCCAGCCCCCGAATCTCCGCCTGCGCGATGGCCACCATGAAGGCCGCGCAGAGGGCGGCGGCGAGCAGGCCGGCCGCCCGCCTCCACACGCCCATGATCAGCGCCGCCCCGGCAATCATCTCCACCGCGGGCATCATCAGCGCGAAGGCGTTGACCAGAACGAGGGGCAGCATGTCGTACTCGTGTACGATGTCGGCGAAGCGGTCGGGATGGGCGATCTTGTCCAGG
>JALGTT010000271.1:2719-3488 GCA_029821235.1 Candidatus Hebobacteria bacterium
GGCGCGACCCATGCTCAGTTCCCCTCCCCGGCGGCGCCGGAGGTGCGCTCGGTGGGGCACCCGGCCTCCGTCCACTCCTGCCATCCGTACTCCAGAATCACGGGGTGCCAGTAGCCCAGTTCCAGCAGCCTCTTTGCCATCCTGGTGCTGAGTCCGCACTTGCCGCCATAGCAGTACAAGAGAAGGGTGCCGTCTCGCGGGATGTGCTGCCTTACCTTCGGCCAGGCAGTGTTCCACTCCCGCATGGGGAGGCTGATCGCCCCCGGAATGTGGTCTTCCTGATAGTCCTCGGCATCCCGGGCGTCAATGAAGACCGCCGCGCCCGACTTCCACATCCTCAGCGCCTCGGGCGCATTCACCTCCGGCAGGCGGTCCTCGAAAACACGCGGCAGACCCATGCGTCCGTCCGGGGAAAGAGTCCAGCGGATGCCCAGCGGGTTCACGGCATTGGTGCAGGCGGCGAAGAGGAAGGCGATCGCCACCAACACGACCGCCCGCGCGGCGTGCGGGAACCGCGCGATGAGGCTGCTGGTCAGGTCCCACAGCCTGCAACCTGTGAAGCAGGCGTCATCCGTGCCGGTGACAGGAGGCATGATTTTCTCTTCTCCCACGCCAGCACGATAGCCGCCCTGTGTGACGGTTCCGTGTCACCGTTAGGGCATTTCCCGCAAGTGACGACTGCGCATTCTCCACTCAGGTTGCAGAGCCGCCCAAGGCGGTGATGAGGGCGCGGCGCGCCTGCCTCAACGCGCGTGGATCCCGCGCATAG
>JALGTT010000272.1 GCA_029821235.1 Candidatus Hebobacteria bacterium
CTCTTTGCAGGACTCTCCCTCCCCGCGCAGTACCCACCTCCCGTGACGGCGACTTCCCGGCACACTGAGTGATATGGATTTGAAACTGCGGTTTCCCCGACGATTTCTCGGCATGGCCTCCGCCCTATCTGTGGTCGTGCCGCTGCTCGTCTTCTGGGTGCACGCGCGCATGTATCATGCCTGGGTGGTGGACGACGCGGGTATCACGTTCTCATTTGCCCGCAGCGTCGCCCAAGGTTACGGCCTGGTGCCACAGCCGGGCGCGCCGCCGGTGGAGGGGTACTCAAACTTCCTCTGGCTGCTGGCCTATGTCCCCTTCTTTCTGCTCGGCTGGTTCGATCCCGCGGTCACCCCGAAGTTCCTGAGTTTCCTCGCCATCATCGGGTGCTACCTCAGCCTGCGGCGTCTCTTTCGGCGGTGCGGGGACGAGACGGGGGCGGTGACGTTCGTCGCGCTCACGCTTCTCTCTCTCAACACCTCCTTCGTCGCCTGGTGTGTCTCCGGTCTCGAGAATCCGCTTTATGTCTTCCTGTTGGCCGCGCTCGCCTGGCAGTCCCTGGAGGCGTTGGCGTCGGATCGGCCATTGTTGTGTCGGTCGGTCGGGCTGGGGGCGCTGGCCGCCGCGGTGGGGATGACCCGCCCGGAGGGAGTGCTATTCTTCTTCACCTATCCGATCGCGGTGTTGGTCGGACGCTTCTACCGGGAGCGCGTTCCGGGCCGGGCCGCGGGGTTGTCGCTGGCCGCCTATGCCGTCGCGCTGACTCTGCTCTTCGGGGGTTTTCTCGCCTTTCGCGTCGCCTATTTCCACGACTGGCTGCCGAACACGTACTATGCCAAGGGCGGCCCCGGCCGGAGACCTCCCAACGGCAAACGGTGGGCCGAGCCGATCCCCTATCGGTTCCTCGATCTTGCGGGGAGCGTGGTCAGCGAGCGGTTGTGGAGGGGGGAGATGAAGGTGGACGCCATCACCCCGCCCAACCTCCTCGACTCTCCGACGGAGCGGCGGAGCCTGGCGTTCGTGTCCGCGCTCGCCGCGGCCACCCTGTGGCTCATCGCGGCCGGCCGCTATCGCCGGGAGCACATGCTGCTCGGCGTCTTCCTGGCCACCTCCATCGCCGTCTACCTCGCCCTGCCTTCGGACTGGATGAAGGAGTACCGGTTCGGGACTCCGTTCTTCCTCTTCATCTACGCGTACGCCGGGCAACTGGCAGCGGATGCCGTCCGAGGAATGCGCGCCGGGCCGGAGGCGCGGCTCGGGGTGGGGATCGCGCTGGCGCTGGCCGCCATTCTCTTCACCCACGCAGTATATACGCCGCGCAGCCGCGCCTTCGCGGCGGCGCCTACAGTGGATTTCGACGGTGTTCGCGAGTGGCTGGCCGACCGCTTCAACTACTACGCAGAGGTGCTGGAGATCGAGGATGGCTCGCTGCTCGTTCCCGACCTCGGCGCCACCCTCTTCTACTCCAAACTGCGGATCTACGACCTGGGGATGTTGTGCGACAAGGTGATCGCCCGGACGATGGGCAGGGATCAGGCCGCCTTCTACGACTACATCTTCGAGGTGGCGAAGCCCACCTTCATCCACACCCATGGCGCCTGGTCCTACCAGGCCGACCTGGATGGCGATCCCAGGTTCCGCCGGGACTACGTGCCCATCATGGAGAGGCTGGAGTGGTGGCAGGCTCCCGGCATCTCGCATCGGGTGCATTCCGGCGACTACGTGCGCAGGGATGCCATCGCGGGGAGGGAGCACCTGTTGGATGAGATTCGTCCCTGGTTCGGGGGTGGAGGCGGGCCCCGCGGGAGAAGGCCGCGGCGCGGGCGGGGCCGTCGCGCGGGGCGCGCCGGGGGCAGCGCGCGGACCTCCGGCGGCCTCAGCGAGCTGGGGGCCCCGCAGGGAAACGCAGCAAGATGACGACAGGTGTCCTGTAGGGCGGGGTCTCTGCGCCCCGCCTGAAGGCCCACACACCGCCGGCAGGAAAGCCCCACTGCCGCGACGAACAACATCCCGAGTGACCCGAGGTGTCCCATGAGACCCGAACGACCACGAGTTCGTGAAGAAGTCCTGCGCGTGCCGGGCCTCGCGGCCGCGTTGGCTGCGACTACGGCCTTCGCCGCGCTGACGGCGCTGGGCGCGCGCGTGCAGTTCCACCTTCCGTTCACCCCCGTGCCCGTAACCGCACAGGTGTTGTGTGTGCTCCTGGCGGGCGGTGTGCTGGGGCCGAGGTTGGGATTCGTGAGCCAGGCACAGTACCTCGCCGCGGGCCTGGCGGGGCTGCCTGTGTTCGCGCACGGCGGCGGCCCGGCCTACCTGCTGGGACCCACGGGCGGATATCTGCTGGCCTTCCCCGCGGCCGCCTTCGCGGTGGGGGCCGTTTCCCGGCTGCTGGGGGAGGGCGGATGGAGAGCCTTCCTCGCGGGCCTTGCGGGTGTGGCGGCCATCCACCTGATCGGCGGATGCTGGTATGGTGTGTGGCTGAGTGCCGCCGGCCGGGCGGGCGTTGCGGCGGTGCTGTCACAGGCGGTGGTCCCCTTCATCGCGGTGGACGCCGCCAAGGCCGCGGTGGCGGCCGGGCTGTTCCCGGGCATTCGCAGCCGTGTCGCGCTCGGCTGACCTGCGGTCCTTGTTGCCGGCCCGCAAATCGGCTAGAATGCCCATATCGGTTGTCTCGTGAAAGGTCTGATATGACCCGCGCCGTTGTCGT
>JALGTT010000273.1 GCA_029821235.1 Candidatus Hebobacteria bacterium
CTTCGCCGCCTCCCATAAGTGCTCGGTGAGATGATACCAGTCAAGGATCTGGGTGGCGTGAGGGAAGAGACAGGAGGCTATCTCCCACACCCAGGAGGCGCCATCCCCCACCACCGCCTCCTCCAACTGCCCGCTGTATCCCCTCTCCCAGCCCAGCCACCGGTCCGCAATAAACTCCCCTCTCCCACACTCCGCACACCGATAGTAGCGCCGACAAATCCTGATCTCCCCCACCAGACATACCACCGTCTTCCATCTCCGGCTGTGGCAGCGCATCCTCTTCCCGCAACAGCGGAGCCTGCCTTCCCGCTCCCTGCTTGCCATCACCTTCGCCCCCACCCGCTGCCGCCACTCCATCACCCCCCGCTCCAGATCATCCCCTCCCCTCGCCCCTTTGCTCCCTTCCTGTCACCTATGTATGGTAACTCTAGACCGGCAGTGTTCCTCGCCGTTGACACCCCCCCGAGCGCCGTGCTAAACTTTGCCCAACCCGTAGCAGACGAAGCGCGAATCCTGTCGGTGGGCAAGTTGGGGCCCGCGACGGTCGAAAGGTGCTGACATGGCCAGCAAGAAGATCCTGGCGGTGGATGACGAGCGTCATATCGTCCGCCTAATCCAAGTCAATCTGGAGCGAGCCGGCTATCAGGTGGCCACTGCCTTCGACGGCCCGGAGGCTCTCAGGAAAGTGGAGGCGGAGAAGCCCGACCTGGTGGTCCTGGACGTGATGATGCCCAAGATGGACGGCTTCGAGGTGCTCAAGCGCCTCCAGGCGAATCCGGAGACCCGCGACATTCCGGTGATCATGCTGACCGCAAAGGCACAGGACGCGGACGTCTTCCGGGGGTGGGCCTCCGGAGTCAGCGCCTATCTCACCAAGCCGTTCAACCCCCTGGAGCTGCTCACTTTCGTCAAGCGCATCTTCAGCGGCTACGACGAGTACGAGGGCGGCGAGAAGACCTGGGAACTGTAGATCGGCCCGGTCACGACGACATGAGCAAATCCAACGGCGAGGGCAGACAGTACCTCTGGATGGCGGTTGCGGCCGGCGCCGCGGCGGCCACCGCCGCGCTGGTGTGGATGATGTGGCAGCGCAGCCCGACGCAGCGCACCGAACGCCTGCTGCGCCGGTGCCAGAGGCGCATCACAGATATTGAGGAATCGCTCGGCCGGACAGAACCCGGGCCAACCTGAGCCCTCCCCGGGCGGCGCGCCCGGCCAGCCAGGACCGCTTTTCCCAGGCTCCACGGAGTACGCCATGAGCCATTTCCGTGTGCCAGTTGACCGGCACGGCCGCCGCATCGAATACCTGAGGATCTCCCTCACGGAGCGATGCAACCTCCGGTGTGTGTATTGCCGGCCCGCGGGCGGGGGAGAGGAAGCGGACCGAGATTTCCTCAGCGCGGAGGATGCCGTCAATGTGGCGCGGGCGGCGCTCTCCGTGGGCATCACGCGCATCCGCCTCACCGGGGGCGAGCCTCTGCTCAGGGATGACCTGGAGCAGATCGTGTCGGCGGTGGCCGCTCTGCCGGGCCTCGACGACCTTTCTCTCACCACCAATGCCCAGGGCCTCGCCCAGCGCGCGGCCCCCCTCGCGTCGGCGGGACTGCACCGCGTGAACGTCAGCCTCGATTCGCTGGTCCCCGACACCTACGCGGCGCTCACCGGAGGAGGGGATCTCGCCCACAGCCTGGCGGGGGTGGAGGCGGCGCTCCGCGCCGGCCTGAGTCCGGTCAAGGTGAATGTGGTGATGGCCGGCCGGCGGCTGCTGGAGCCGACAGAGTTGCGGCCCTTTGCCGACTGGGTGATGGCCGAGCCGGTCCACGTGCGCTTCATCGAGGTGATGCCGGGGTGTGGCGACACCGCGTGTCTGCCGGCCGAGGAGGTGGTGGCGCGGCTGCGGGAATGGTACGACCTGAAGCCGACGGCCGGTCCCGGCGGGGGCGGGCCGGCGAAGTACTTCCGGCTCGCCGGGTCGGCGGGGACGGTCGGGTTCATCACCCCCATCTCCGCTCCCTTCTGCGCTCACTGCAACCGCCTGCGGGTGAATGCCCGGGGTGAACTGATGCCCTGTCTCTTCTCCCGGCGGAGGCTGGACCTCAGAACCGCTTTGAAGGCCGCCGACCCGGTGTCCTCGCTGGCCGCCGCGCTGCTGCGCGCGGCCGAGGAGAAGCCGGCGCGGTATGGGGAGGAGCCGGGTCCGCTCGAACTTCGCGCCATGCACGCGATCGGCGGATAGGGCTGGGGCCGCGCAGTATGGCGAACTCCGGGAACCGACATACCCCCTGGAACTTCGCTGTCATCGTGCTGGACGCCAGCGCGTTCATGGCCGGCTTCGCCTTCGTGGACGTGGTGGCGGTGCTGCCGGTCCTGCTCAGCAACCTGACCGACTCCAAGGTGCTCATCGGGCTCATGCTGGCCCTTCAGAGGGCCGGGTGGTTGCTTCCCCAACTCCTCGCCACCAGTTTCGTGCTCCATCGCCCCCGCAAGAAGCCGTTCTTCTTCTACCCGTGCCTCATCAGCCGGCTGCCCTTCCTGCTGCTCGCCGCCGCCTTCCTCAGCCCATGGGGAGCAGCGCATCCCACCGTCCTGCTGTGGATGCTGGTGGGGATCTTCGGCCTGTTCTTCTTCGGCGACGGCCTGAGCGGCGTGCCCTGGCACGACACCATTGCCCGCACCATCCCCTCCCGGATGCGCGGTCGGTTCTTCGGGAGCATGCAACTTCTCAGCGGGCTGCTGACCGCGGGAGTGGGCGTATTGGTGAGGAAGGTCCTGGCGGACCCGAGTCTCGCCTTTCCCTTCAACTACGGCCGTCTCATGGTCGGGCTCTGTGTGGGGATGGCGCTCTCGACTCTCTTCCTGGGCCTGATTCGGGAGCCGGTCAGCACCTCGCTGCCGCGGCCCTGGTCGCGCTCTCGACTCTCTTCCTGGGCCTGATTCGGGAGCCGGTCAGCACCTCGCTGCCGCGGCCCTGGTCCCTGGGGCAGATCATCCGCTCCATTCCGCGCATGCTGCGAAAGCACCCGCAGCTGCGCCAGGTGATCATCGTCCAGAACTTGTGCGGAATGGCCGCCCTTTCCATGCCGTTCTACGCGGTCTATGGCAAGGAAGTGCTGGGGCTCCCCGCCTCCGCCGCCGGGATCTTCATCCTGGCGTGCTGGGGCTCCCCGCCTCCGCCGCCGGGATCTTCATCCTGGCGCAGACGGTGGGCTCGACCGGGGTCAGCCTGATCTGGGCCTACATCAACGACCGTTACAGTTGTCGTCTGGTGATCCGCGCAGTATCGTGGCTGGTGCTGGCGGCGCCGGCAGCGGCGCTCCTGCTGCCTCTGGCGATGCGGGCGCTGCACCTTCCCGCAGGCATGAACTACCTGTACGCAGTAGTCTTTCTCATCATGGGGGCCACCTGGGGAGGGGCCTGGATGGGATTCACCAACTATGTGATGGAACTGGCGCAGGATGAGATCAGGCCGCTCTTTCTCGGCCTCCAATCCACCCTGTCCGCGCCGACCGTGGTGATGCCTCTGCTCGGTGGTTGGCTGCTCTCGGCCATCCCGGGGGCTCCCTACCAGGTGCTGTTCGGGATCACCGCGTTGGCCGGGCTGGTGAGCGTGGCGGCCGCCAGGCGGCTGGCCGAGCCGCGGCCGTCCGAGGAGCAGTATCTGTGACGCGAGAGGATGACGGGAAGCAGGCGGACTCTGGACGGGCGGCCGCGGAACGGGCGGCTCCGCTCTATCTCCTCGGCCGCGCCATCTTCCGTGCCTTCTTCCGCCTGATCAACCGCTGGGAGGTGAGCGGGAGGGAGCACGTGCCCGCGCACGGGGGGGTCCTCCTGATCGCCAACCACACGAGTTACGCAGATCCTCCCATCGTCGGCTCCGCATGTCCGCGGCCGGTGTACTTCATGGCCAAGGCCGAACTGTTCGACATCCCCGTGCTCGGCTTTCTCATCCGCCGCACCCACGCCTTCCCGGTGAAGCGCGGGGCCGCGGACACCAGCGCGCTGCGCCGCGGAATCCGCCTCCTCAAAGAGGGAAAAGTGCTGCTCGTGTTTCCAGAGGGGACCCGCAGCCCGGACGGCAGGCTGCTGCCCCTGGAGACGGGGGCGGCCTTCGTGGCCCTCTCCTCGGGAGCGCAGGTGGTGCCCGTCGGGGTGGACGGGGCGGACCGGGTGCTGCCCCCCCACAGTCCGCTGGTGCGGCCGGCGAAGTTGCGGGTGCGAATCGGCCCGCCGGTCGGACTGGACGACCTGCGCGGCGGGAAAGTCACCCGGGAGGCGATGCGCCTCGCCACCGAGCGCATGGAAAAGGCGCTGAAGGAGCTGCTCCCCGAGGAGAGGCGCTGACAGGAACCCCGGCCAGCGCGCGCCTCGCGCCGGTGGACGGCCCACACCGGAGCCGCCGCCTCCTCGGCATCGATGGCACCCAGCACCCGCGCCCGGTCCTCGCGGCTCACCAGGTGGAAGTCGCGTCCGTTGAGCGGCCTGCGCAGCCAGCCGAGAAGATCGCGCATCAGCCAGTGGGTCAGCATGATGTTGGTGTCGCAGAGCCACGGGTCGAATTTGAGGGCATCCCCCAGCAGCTCCTGGCTGTCATAGGCGCACCCGCCTCCGCAGATGGGCAGGGCCGGACACTTCATGCAGTCCGGGGTGTCGAGCGGAGTGCGTCCCGCCCACCGCAGGAAGTCGGAGACATTCTGCTCCGAGAACTCCTGCAGCGGCACGAAGGAGCGGCCGTCGGCCGCGTTGTACTCGCACACCCCCGCCTTGCCGTTGGGGGCGATCACCGCCTTGCCCCCGCATCCCGCGCAGGCATATCTCCGCCACGAATTGTTGACGAACGGGCTCAGCCGCTCACACATCTGCTGGTGGTAGATGCCCATCTCCCGGGCGGCGATGAAGGTCTCCCGTTGGATATCGGCGGCCTCCAGCGGCGAGCACTGGTGGGGGCTGCGGCCGGTGGTCAGGGGGTGCAAATGGGTGACCGCGCCACAGGCGTCCGGCTGGAGATATGCAAGCATCTCGCGGAAGGAGGCGGAAAAGCGGTCAACCGTCTCCTTTGTCGCCGTGGCGGAGATGCCCATCCGACAGCCGGCCTCCCTGGCATTGCAGTATCCGCGGACCGAGTCCTCGTAACTCCCTCTCCCGCCCAACAGTTTACGGTGCCGGTCGTGCACGTCG
>JALGTT010000274.1 GCA_029821235.1 Candidatus Hebobacteria bacterium
ACCTTGGGAACGTCTTTCGGAACAATCGCGCCTTCACTCACGTCAGATCCTCCTTAGGATGGGCCGGGTCTGCGGCCCACTCGTTCCTCCTGCGTTCGTATCGTCAGCCCGGGGTAGGCCGCACAACGACTCGCCCCAGGATAGCACACGGGGTTGCCCGATTGGGCCAGATGCTAGTTCCACGGGGGAGGGGAGCGGTCCTGCCGAAGAGATGTCTCACTCCGCCTGTGGCGATGGCAGGGCCCGGGACCCGCATCGGTCCGGGCCCTGCCGCGGGCAACGTAAGGGGGAGAGGGTGATCAGGTCTTGTCTGGTGTCGGCCAGCAGCAGCCTTCCGGGCCCCTGGTGACGACGAGGTCTTCGGGATAGTCGAACGGGCTGTGGAGACACGCGGCACAGACGGCCTTTCCCTCCGCGTTGACGCGCATGTGACGCGTCACGGTGATTTCTCCGCACTGGGCGCAGCGTTGAACGGCGAAGGTGGTCTCTGGTGATTTCCACTCGAAGTTGAACGGCGCGCTCACTTGGAAAAGCCGGTCGTTGGGCGCGGCCGCCACGGAATCGAACTGCGCGCGGGCGAGGTTCTGGTCAATCTCCGATGGCGGCACACCCGCCAGGCGCTGCTTCAGGAAGGGGCTGTTGAACGCTTGCTCCAGGGCGTCATTTCGCACGCTCACGCGGATGGCGCGCGACCGGCCCGGGTCCACCAGCGTCACCGCCCACTTTCCAAAGAACAACTTGTGTATGTTTCCCTTTCCGTAGGTGCACCCCGTCGCCAGCATGATGCCGTCCACCCAGCAGCCGGCGAGGTGGTATTCCCCAGTTTCCGCCAGCGCCACCAATCTGGAATTGGGCTCCCGTTCCACGCCCAGAGTTTCCCGGGCCAACAGGCCCGCTCGGAATCCCAGCGGCATCCCTCCGCAGACGTGCCCGTGGAACTTCAGGCCCAGTTCCAGCCATTCTTTCATCTCTCTTTCGTCCATGAGATACCTCCAGTGCAGGGAAGGTCGTCCCTGTATCGCGACTATAACTTCGCGTGTCCCGCGAAATATGCCAGCAGTTTCCACACCATCTTCCCGGCCACCGCGTAGAGGACGATTCCGATGACCGCCTTCACCTGGCGCCGGTTGAGTTTCGCCACCATCAGCCAGGCGCCGATGACGGCTCCGAGGGCGGAGCCTACTGCGGTCAGCCCCAGCAGCCCCCAGTCCATGTGGCCGAGGGTGGCGTGACCCAGGAAGCCGGAGAAGGAGGAGAAGATGACCACGAACGAAGTGGTCGCCGATGCCTTCTTCGGGTTGAATCCCAGCCACACCAGGACCGGCACGATGAAATTCCCGCCCCCCACCCCCAGCATGCCTCCAAGAAAGCCGGCCAGCGCCCCGACGCCGCCTCCGTAGAGCCAGAGGGCGCTCCACTTCGGGACCCTCTCGCGTTCCTTGGGGTGGTGGAAGATCATCATCGTGGCGGCGAATAAGAGAAAGCCGATGAACAGCGCCAGCAATACCGCCTTGGGGATAAACTTGGAGACATACGCCCCCGCCGGAGACAGAGGGGTGGCTATCGCGATGATGGGCAGCGCGACCGGGAACATCACCAGCTTTTTCCGCATGAGTTCCGGCTGTGCGCAGATCATGGCGATGGAGTTGAGCAGCAGCGCCACCGCCATCGCTGTCCGCAGGTCAATGCCCAGGCTGTAGTAGACCGGGATCAGTACGAATGCGGCGCCTACGCCGGCGATGGTGAGTACGGTGGTGAGCGCGAAAGTGATCGCAGCCGCTATCAGGTGAAGGGGAGTCATGTCCTTCTCGCCCCGGCCGACCGGACGGCCTGCCGGCGGCGCCGAGCGGGCGGGGGAACCTCGATTCCTTGGGCCTCCAGCGCCGCGGTTACTGCCTCCTCGTCGTAGGTGTCCGGCACGAACCTGGCCACCATCTGGTACAGGGGCTCCAGGGGTATTCCGTCGAGCGATTCGGCCAGCGCGTAGCGCACGAAGAGACCACACTGCTGTCGTCCGACGATGCCGGCCCGCCGCAATAGAGCCAGGTTGCGCGACACCGTTGACTGCGGGGCCGAGAGTGCTGTCGCAATCCTGCAGACGCACATCGGCCGGTGCATCAAGAGGCGCACGATTCGCAGCCTGACGGTATGTCCGAGAGATGAGAAAAGGTCGGCGAGGTCGTCCATGCTATTTCCTAATATCCGCATATCCGGATATAGCCTACCACCATCCACCCTCGAGATCAACCCTGTCCCTGGGTTTGATGTGTGGATCGCGGTACATTCGTTCGACCGCGGTTGTCCCTGTCGCTGGCTCATAGGGAGAGGAACCGCCCCGCGCGGCGGGAATTGTCTCTCCGTTGCCGCGGCAACCAGTTTCGCTCCCGAGGATAAGGATATGTTCAAAGATCTGCTCACACTGATCGCCGGCCGGGTCGAGCCCGGCCGCGCATTCGACGACGCCTGGGCGATCCAGGCTCACGACCGCCATTTCACCTACCGCGCCTTCCACGACAGCGCGGAATACAGCGCCGACCGCCTCCGCCGGGCCGGGTTGAGCGATGTGAAGGTGCTCGAAGCGCCCGCCGACGGCACGAGCGTGTTCGGCGACTGGCGGATGCCCCTCGCCTGGGATGTGGATGACGCTTACTTCGACCTGATCGGCCGCAACGGCGTCGCCCAGCGAGTCGCCGACCGCGCCCGTCCACGTGCCCAATGCCGCGGACGCGAACTCGTATTCCGCGGAGGACGTGCGCGGCAAGATCGTGTTCACCTCCAGCCACCCGCACCATGCCAAGCGGCTGCTGGCCGACCGCGGCGCGGTGGGCATTCTCTCCGACTACATTCACGCCTCCGGGGCGAAGCTGCGCGACGCGACCGCCTGGATAAACTCCTTCAGCGACGACCCCGGCGGCTGGGCCTTGCTGGCCGGGGATAGTCAAGGATGGGCGTTCCTCGTCACCCCGAACACGGGAGACCGCATCCGCCGGCGGCTGGAGGCAGGGGAGAATCTGCGCGGCCGCGCGGTGGTGCGCTCCCGGCTGTACGAGGGGACCCTTCCCGCGGTCACGGGAGTGATACCGGGCGCGGGCAAGGAGGAAGTGATCCTCGTCGGCCACCAGTTCGAGTGCGGGGCAATAGACAATGCCAGCGGCGTGGCGGTGATGATGGAGGCGGTGCGGGCGCTCCAGCAGTTGATCTCCGCGGGCGACCTTCCGGCGCCGCAGCGCACCATCCGCGTACTGTTCATATCCGAGTGCTACTCCCACCTCTACTTCTGGGCGAAGACGCGGCTGCACCGCCGCACGGTGGCCGGGGCCTGTTTCGACTCCCCGGTGGGCGCGCCCGAACTGGCCGTCCGGCCCCCCGAGTTCCACACCAACCCCCACTCCAACATGAGTTACGTGGACGCGCTCATCCTCGACCTGGCGCGGCGGGCGATGGCGGCTGAGCCCGCCTACGCGTGGCGCGAAGCGCCCTTCGCGCCGGGCACGGATTCCTTCATCGCCGACACTTCGCTCGACATTCCCTGCCCCTGGGTGGGCGGGCACTCCCAGACCTGGCACACCTCCGCGGATGTGCTCGATCTGCTTCCCGTGTCGGTGATGGG
>JALGTT010000275.1 GCA_029821235.1 Candidatus Hebobacteria bacterium
TGGAGCGCGCGGGTGCGGGTGAACGGGGCACCATCACCGGCCTCTTCACGGTGCTGGTGGAGGGGGACGACCTGAACGAACCGGTGGCCGACATGGTGAGGGGAGTGCTGGACGGTCACATCGTGCTCACCCGGGACCTGGCCGAGAAAGGGCACTTCCCGGCGATTGATATCCTGGCGAGCGTGAGCCGTCTGATGCCGCACGTGACCACGCCGGAGCAGAGACGGGCCGCGATGGAGGTCAGGCGGCTGGTGGCGGCCTATCGCTCGGCCGAGGACTTGATCAACATCGGCGCGTACTCGGAGGGGAGCAACCCGGAGGTGGACCGCGCCACGGCAATGATCGGGAAGATAAGCGCATTTCTACAGCAGACCTCGGAGGAGGACTGCCGCTGGGAGGACACCATCGCCCGGCTGCTGGCGATGCGGGACGAGATACCGACATGAGGAGATTTCGCTACCGCCTTCAGGCGGCCCTGCGAAGGGCCGAACGCGTGGAACAGGCGCGGCAGATGGAACTGGCCGAGGCCGACCGAGAGGCAAGGCGCGCGGCGGCCAGGCAGGCCGCGCTGGAGGCGAGACGGCAAGAGTTGTGGCACAGGTTCCGGGAGATCCAGAGGGAGGAAATGGTGGCGGACGTGGTGTGTATGCTGGGGGCCGAACTGGCGCGGCTGGAGACAACGCTGGCGGCGGCCTCCGAGAACCGCGGGAACGCGGACCGGAACAGGGAGGCCGCTCGTCAGCGACTGGAGGCGGCCGCACAGCAGCGCAAGATCCTGGAGCGGCATCGCGAGATGCTCACGCAGCGGCATGTGAAGGCCGAGTTGAGAGAGGAGATGAAGCGAGGCGACGAGATGGCGACCGCGCGGTTCGCCGCGAGGTCGCTGAGGAGAGCGCGGAAATGAGAGTGCGGGAATGTCCAGTGCCGACGGGAATGGCCGAGGTGAAGGCCAGGATGGCGGAAATTCGCGCCCGCTTCCACAGCCCGCGCGCGCGGTTCGGGGCAATGGTTGCCGCGGCCGCGGGCCGTGCCGACAAGCCATCGGGAAAGGTGGCGGAGGCGATCTCCGCCGCAGCCGCCAGATACGGGATCGACCCCGCGGTGCTGAGCGCGGTGGTGCAGTGTGAGTCGGGATGGCGACCGGATGCGGTATCGCCGCGCGGAGCGATGGGGCTGATGCAACTCATGCCCAAGACGGCCGGTCTGCTGGGGGTGACCGATCCGTTCGACGTGGAGCAGAACGTGGACGCGGGAGCGAGATATCTCCGGGAGCAACTGGACCGATTCGGTGGAGACCTGTCCCTGGCGCTGGCCGCCTACAACGCGGGGCCGGGGGCGGTGACCCGATTCGGCGGGATACCGCCTTATGCGGAAACCGAACAATTTGTGGCGAAAGTTCTCCACCTTCTTCCGGGAATCGCCGTACCATAGGCAAGCAGGAGAAAAACGGGTGGCCCCAGGCTGGGGCTTGACGGCAACACGAGGGGAAACCGAGGACGAGCGGTGCGTGAGCGCTAAAGGCTCGGCTTCAGCGTGCCGATGACGGAAGTTGGTGAGCATCGGTAATCCGACAGTTGCCGTCGAAGGTGATGTCGCAGTTCTGGGGGAGATGACCGCGGGGCTGCCGCCGCGCGAGGCACAGGCGGCGGAGAAGCAAGCCGAGGTCTTCCTCTCTGCGGTGTTGGGTCACCTCCTGCTTTCGGCCGGAGAGAGTCGGCCGGGCACGGGTGAGGGGCCCAGTGCGTCGTTGCCGGGCAGTGGTGTGCTGCCCCCGATGTGGGAGCAGATTGCCCGTCCGGATACGGCCGCTTGTCACCGCAGCGCCCTAGGGCGGCCGCCCGGGCGGGCATTTCTCCTGGAGGGGGACAGCGCGCAAGAGCCCGACCTGGCCGCGCCCCACTCGCGCGACGCGGGGGCCGGCCGCTCCGCCGGGACGCCGTTGCCTCCGCCGCCGTTCGCACCCCCCGAGGTCGTGCCTCCGGTTCTTCTGGCCGGCACAGCGATGAGCACGAGCGAGACACCCGCGGCCGCAGGGGACGAGGGGATTGCAACCATCCCCGCGGGCCGCCGCGCCCCTGCTCCGCCATCCATGCTTCCGATCCCCGGCCCTGGTGAAGCCGCGCCCGATCCCGCGCGGGCCGGCCGCATCGGGCCGTTACTGCCTCCGCCAAGCCGGGTCGAGGGGGTCAATGAGGGCGGGCCGCCCTCGACCCGGCCACCTGTGGCGGCGGCCGGGGAGGGCACGGTGGGAGGCACTGCCGCGCGCGGGAACATGACGCCGCCAATCGAGGACGCTGTCGCTCCCATGCCGGCCGCGCCGGAGCCCGAGCCACCCGCACAGGCGCGCCCAGCCGTTACGCCGTCGGCCCCGGAGGTGGTGCAAGGTGAGAAGCCGCGAGGCCGGCCACAGCAGCCCGCCTGGCAAGGACAGCACACGGAGGGAAGCGCGACAGGGGCCGAGACCGCGAAGGCGGCCCCTGGGAGTGGGGAGCTGTTGCTACAGGCAGCCGGCGCTGATGTCAGAGGCCCGCGGCCCGCGGCGGTGGAGTTTTCGCCAAGCGTCGCCCCGGCGGACGCGTCAGGAGACGGAAAGACAGCCCCCTCCGCGGCCGATGAGGCGGTGGCGCGCGCCTCCGTCACCGCGGGCCACCAGCCCACGCCGCCTCCGCGCGCCGAGGCGTCCGGGCTCGTCGGGCTCGTCGTTCGCGCCGAGGTGACACAGGGTAAGCCGGACACTCGCGCTCCGCGCGCCGCGTCGGACACAAGCGTGGTGAGCGCACACCTCTCCGTAGACGCAGAGCAGCCGAACTCACAGGCGGGAACCACGCGCGGAGGCCAGACTGCCACACTCGACGCGATTCCCCCGGCCCGCGGAGGCGAGGTGGCACGGACTGCTCCGGTCGCATCGGTGCAGCCCATCTCCGCAGACGGCAGCACACGGGAGGGGACGGCCGACGAGCCGCTTTCGCAATCGGATGTCGGCTCCGGCCGCATGGACGCGCAGCAGGAAGCGCCGTCCCCCGAATCGGCGATGCCTGGGACTCAACTCCAGGCAAGTGAGCGAGACACGACGGTCCGGCGGCGGAGCGCGAAGCGAGACGTAGACCGCGAGGCGGTCTTGTCGGCGACCCCTGCGACCGGCGAAGGGAGACATCTCTCCGGTCCGGAGCCGATGATGCCGCCCCTGCGGGCCGAGCGGGGGGAGGCCCGTCCCCTCGTGGCGGCCGCGGAGACGCTGAGGGAGCGCCTGATGTTGGACGACCTCAGCATCCTCGGCCAACTGAGGTCGGAGCTGCTGAGGGTGAAGCAGCATCCGCGGGTGGAGGTTCAC
>JALGTT010000276.1 GCA_029821235.1 Candidatus Hebobacteria bacterium
GCGGTCGCCGCCTGGACGGCCGGATTCGACATCATCTACGCCTGCCAGGACATCAGGTTCGACCGCAAGGAAGGGCTGTTCTCGCTGCCCGCGCGCTGGGGCGCGCGGCACGCGTTGGTCGTCTCCGCCCTCAATCATGTGGTTACGGTGTGGCTGCTCGCTTTCTTCGGAAAGGCGGCCGACCTGAGTTGGCTCTACTACGCGGGGGTGCTGGTATTGATACCGGTGCTGTGGTGGGAGCACCGGATCGTGAGGCCGAACGACCTGCGCCGTGCGGAGACCGCCTCCTTCGTCGCCAGCGGCATCTTCAGCCTCGTGTTCTTCCTCTTTGCCGCGGCCGACGTGATCTTCATCAGCAGCAGGATGCGGATATGAACGTCGCCCGCTATCACGAGATCGGGCTCGGCGAGGTCGCCGCGAAGGTGGCGGGCGGGGCGCGGCTGTCCGCGTCGGACGGGGAGTTGTTGCTCACCACTCCCCACCTCGCCGCCGTGGGCGCGCTGGCCAATCAGGTCAGGGAACGGAAGCATGGCGACCGGACGTATTTCATCGTCAACCGCCACATCAACTACACCAACATCTGCGTGAATCGCTGCCGTTTCTGTGCCTTCTCCCGGCCTGCCGGGCATCCAGAGGGCTATCTCCTCAGTGTTGATGAATGCGTGGAAATGGCGGCCGGCTTTCGCGGAGGGCGGGTGAGCGAGTTCCATATCGTGGGCGGCTGCCACCCAGACCTACGGCTCGACTACTACACCGACTTGCTGGCCGCGCTGCGCGCGCGCTTCCCGGACGTGCACCTGCAGGCGTTCACCGCCGTCGAGGTCGCCCACATGGCGCGGGTGGAGGGGATCAGTGTCGAGGAGTGCCTGACGCGCTTGCGTGACGCGGGGCTGGGGTCGCTGCCCGGCGGCGGCGCGGAGGTGTTCTCGCCGCGGGTGAGAGCGGAACTCTGCCCGCAGAAACTGCCCGGGGACGACTGGCTGGAGGTGGCGCGGACCGCGCACCGGCTCGGCATTCGCACCAACTGCACCATGCTCTACGGGCACATCGAGACACCCGCCGAGGTGGTGGACCATCTGCTGCGCCTGCGTGAACTTCAGGACGAGACAGGCGGTTTCCTCGCCTTCATCCCCCTCGCCTTTCACCCGGAGAACACCTCCCTGGAGGGAGAACTCCCTGGGCCGACCGCCTGGGACAATCTGAGGATGATCGCGGTCAGCCGGCTGCTGCTGGACAACATCCCCCACATCAAGGTGTTCTGGATCATGGTCGGGCTCAAGGTGGCGGAGGTGGCGCTCTCCTTCGGGGCCGATGATGTTGACGGCACGGTGGTGGAGGAGAAGATCACCCATTCCGCAGGGGCGCGCACCCCCGAGGGGCTGACCATCCCGCAGATCGAGGAGTTGATCGCGCGGGCGGGAAGGACGCCGGTGGAGCGTGACACGCTCTATAGGGTCGTGCGGGCGGAGGAGTCGGCATGAGCGCGCACCGGCTTGCACTGGTCAGCTACCTAAACACCGCTCCCTACCGGTATGGGCTCAGGCAGCTGGGCCTGAGCGAGTGGGTGGAGGAGAGGCCGTCGAATCTGCTTCCCTTGCTGCGTGAAGGCGAGGTGGAGGCGGCGATTGTTCCCACTTTCGATGCGCTGACGAGCCCCCACCTGCGGGTGCTGCCCAGCGCGTGCATCGCGAGCAGGGGAGAGGCGCGAAGCGTGAAGCTGTTTTCGCGCGTGCCGCTTCCCCAGGTGACGACGGTGGCGCTCGACACCAGTTCCCACACCTCTGCCGCCGCGGTGAGGATTCTGTTCGCCGAGAGGGACCTGCACCCGGTGTTTCTGGACAGGCCGCCCGACCTGCCGAAGATGCTGCAATCCGCGGACGCGGCCCTCCTCTTGGGGGATCCCTGCATGAGGGCGCGAGCAGAGAATCTGTTGACCTATGACGTGGGAGCGGAATGGCTGGAACTCACCGGCGCGCCCCTCGTGTTCGCGCTCTGGTGCGCTGCACCGGAGGCGGACGTGCCCGCGCTCGACGAACTCATCCGGCAGGCATTGAAGATCGGCCTGGGCAACCTCGAACGGGTTGCAGAAGAGGAGTCCGCGCGCCTGGGGTTCGAGAGAGAGGAGGCGCTGGCCTATCTCCGCGATCACATGCGGTATCACCTGGACGGGCCGGCGCGGGTGGGGGTGGAGCAATTCCGGAAATTGCTGGTGAAGCACCATCTGGCCGAGGACCATGGCTCACTGCGATATGAATTGGGCGGCGCCGCTTGAGCGCGCCGCAGGCGGCGAACGGCTGACCGGAGAGGAGTCCCTTGCGCTGTTCTCCGCGCCGCTGGCCGCGCTGGGCGCGGCGGCGGAGGCGGTCTGCCGCCGCCTTCACCCGGAGCCGGTGCGGGCCTTCGTGATCGACCGGAATATCAACTACACGAATGTCTGCGTGTCCGGGTGCCGCTTCTGCGCCTTCTTCCGCCCGCCCGGGCACCCGGAGGGATATGTCCTCTCACACGAGGAGATCCTGCGCAAAGTCGAGGAGGCGGTCGCACAGGGGGCGACCCAGATCCTGATGCAGGGGGGGCTGCACCCGGACCTCGAACTGGCCTGGTTCGAGGAACTCTTCGCGCAGATCAAGCGGCGGTTTCCGGTCGTCCTGCACTCGCTCTCCGCCCCGGAAATCGTGCAAATCTCCACCCGGGAGGCGCTGGCCCGGCTGAAGGAGTCGGGATTGGACTCCCTGCCCGGCGGGGGGGCGGAGATTCTCTGCGACGAAGCAAGACAGCAGGTGAGCCCGCGCAAGTGCACGGTCGAGCAGTGGTTGGAGGTGATGCGGGAGGTGCACGCGTTGGGGATGCGGGCGACCGCGACCATGATGTTCGGGCACGTGGAGACCATCGAACAGCGAATAGCACACCTGCTCGCGGTGCGCGCCCTTCAGGACGAGACGGGGGTCTTCACCGCCTTCATCCCGTGGACCTTCCAGCCGGCCAACACGGACCTCGGCGGCGAGGCGGCCGGGCCGCACGACTATCTCCGCACCCTTGCCGTGTCCCGCCTGGTGTTGGAC
>JALGTT010000277.1 GCA_029821235.1 Candidatus Hebobacteria bacterium
TTCACACGCAGCATCACGAACTGCCCGGCGCGTGCCTTGCGAGCCACTCGCGGGGCCGTCACCTCCAGGAGCGTGATGCTCGGAGCCAGTCTTCTCTTCGTCACTACGGGATAGCCAGACATGCTTTCTTCCCACCGCGTAATTCTGATGAAGCGACAAATGGTAGACGGGCCGTCGTTCCCTCGGCTCGACGCATCCGGGTTCGCGCGGGCGAGGTTCCTGGGACCGGCAGCCGGAGGGGGGCGGCCGCTAGCGGCCTCAGTTCGACAGGAACGCAAGACCCCGCGACAACTACCACGCGAATCTCTCGGTTCCTCTCCCGTTTGTGATAATGTCAACGCGCAGCGGGCCGTGGCAGCGACGATAGCAGCGGCACCTGGCCGGGCTCTCCGCCGCCCGGAGAGGGGAGGTCGCTTGCCGCGCCGAAGGTTTATCACCGGACGGGCGCGGGTACGCAGGCCATGGTGCAAGAAAGGGGCGTGGATGCGGCAAGCGCGGCCGGTTGACAAGGTTGTTAGGGGAAGACGAGCGCGCGTCTGGTGTTGCGTGGCCGTGGCTGTCGCCGCCCTCTTGGCCAGTTCCTCGCACGCGGCGAAGACAGACTACGCGGCCCAACGCGCCGCCATGGTCACACGGTTGCGCAAGGCAGGGGTGAGCAAAGCGCGGGTATTGGAGGCGATGGGCAAGGTCCCGCGGCACCTGTTTGTGTCTGCCGACCAGCGTGCCGCCGCCTATGAGGACAAGGACGTCGCCTCGGAGCACGGCGAGGTGGTGCTCGCCCCGCTCACGGTTGCGCTGATGCTCCAGGCGCTCGACGCGCGCACCAAGGGCGAGGCGCTGGTCGTGGGAGCCAGGTCGGGCTATGAGGCCGCTCTCGTCGCCGAGCTGTGCGGACAGGCGCTCGTCGTCGAGGGGAACCCGAAGATAGCGGCGGCCGCGAAGAAGCGGCTGCGCGAGGCCGGAGTGCGCAAGGCGGTAGTGCGGGTGGGCAATGTCGCCGCCGGCTGGCCGGAGAAGGCCCCCTTCGACGCGATACTCGTCACTTGCCCGGTGGAACGCCTCCCCTCCACGCTGGTGGATCAACTGACCGATGGCGGCCGCCTGGTGTTCCCGCTGGGAACGGGGCCGGCGCAGACGCTCAACCGGGTGAGCAAGGTCAAGGGGATGCTCAAGTCGGAGATCGTGGCCTCCACTCGCATCCCGCCTGCCGCGCCGAACGGCAAGCACGACTGACCCGGCGCGGGCGCGGAAACGGCAGGCCGGCGTGAAGCATGAATCAAGTTGACCTCCTGATCGTGGTGATAGTGGCGGCCAGCGCGTGGAGCGGGGCCCGCCGGGGCATCATCTGCTCCGCGGGCGATGTGATCGGGCTCGCGGCGGGCCTCGTCGTCGGATCCCTGGCCTATCCCATCGGGGCGGTGCCGATGACTTGGTTCCTGGGAAAAGGGAGTCCGGTCGCCGGCGCGCTGGGGTTCATCCTGGTGGCGATAGGCTCCGCCTGGCTGCTGGGTTGGGGATTCGGGCGGCTGGCCGAGCAGTTCGAGCCCCCTCCCTCCATCGGCCGGGTGGGAGGGGCGTTCTTTGGTGGAGCCCTCGGGATACTGCTTGCCGCGGTGATCCTGCTCGCCTCAGGCATCCTGCCGGGGAGCAGAGAGCAAGTCACCCAGTCGGCCCTGGGGCCGCGGATCATCGTCTTCGTGCCCCGGTTACACGAGAACATGGAGCGCATCGGCATTCCCCTGCCCAAACTCGTCCAACTTCCGACCGACTACCGGGAGGAACTCTCCGGGGTGCGCCAGGGACTCCAGTTCCTGCGGATCAACTTCACCCGCCTCGACGGCGCGATGTGCATCCACTGCCGCACCCCCGTGCAGTTCGTGGGATATCAATTCGTCAACGGGACGCTGATGTCGCCCAAGTTCGTGTGCCCCAAGTGCGGGCGCACCTCGGATGGCTGCCAGACCTTCGAGGGGTTCCACGCCATCTACACGAAGTGCCCGGTTGACCTGGCGAGGGAGGGGGTGGAGTTCGACTGCGGGGTGTGGACCAACGGATGGTTCACCGTGCCGCATGGCAAGTGCCCTGTGTGCGGGAAGGAGTTCAAGGGGGCGAGGGAGGCGCCGGCCGCTATTGCGGGTCAGCGGAGATGAGTTGGCGGAAATCGAAGATGCCGCGCTCCGCGCACCACTCCGGGAACGTCGCGCGCCGTTGCTCCGCATAGGTCTGAATCAACTCCAGCCCCTCGTGAATCTGGGGCAGTTTCCTCCCGATGGGACACGGAAGCCATTCCACCCGCCCGAACAACCGGCAGATCAGCGGCCGCGCCGGATAGATCAGACACCGCCTGCCGGTCACGTCGTAGAAGAGGCAGGCCTCCACCGTGATATCCTCGAACCACTGCACCGTCTTGCTCTGGCCGAGCACGCGGAGCGCGCGCGTCGGATCACATGTCTTCAAGTGCTCCACGATGCGCTCGAATTCGTCCTCGGCCATTTGTATCCCGGCCGTGCAGCGAAGCCCGCACTCGTGGCACCCGTCACACGGGTCGCGCGGATTCCTCCGTTTTCTCTTCGCCAGCGGGTAATGCCAGTCGGCCACTCCTCAACTCCCATAGAGCGCTCCGGCGCGTTTCTTCCACACCTCCATCATGCCCCGAACAACGCTTCGAGAA
>JALGTT010000278.1 GCA_029821235.1 Candidatus Hebobacteria bacterium
GAGGCAGTGGAGTTGGCGAGGGAGAGGCGGCCCGACCTGGTGCTGATGGACATCAAGATGCCCGACATGGACGGAATCGAGGCCGCGCGGGACATCTCGGAGCAGTGCCCGACCCCGGTAGTCTTCCTCAGCGGGCACTTCAGCGACCAATTGCTCGAAGAGGTGGTGGCCGCGGGAGGCATGGCCTATCTCCTCAAGCCGGCCTCCGCCGCGCAGCTCCAGGCGGCCTTCAACCTGGCCAGACGGCGGTTCGAGGAAATGCGGAACCTGCGGGAGCAGGTGGACAAACTGAGCCAGGCGCTGGAAGCAAGAAAGTTGATCTCCCGGGCCAAGGGCCTGCTGATGGCGCAGCACGGAATCGGAGAAGAGGAGGCCCACCGGCGGATGCAGAAGTATGCCAGCAAGCGCAATATGAGGCTGGTGGACCTGGCCCGGGCCATCATCGCCGCCGGCGCGGTCGTGGGCGAGGACCAAGGCGGCACACAGAGCAGGTAACGTACGCCTCTCTGGAGACAGATATTACCGAGACCCGGCGGAGCAGTTCGTGTTCGGTCCCCGGGAGCTCGCATCGCAATCCGGAATCCGCAAATCTCACCAGGCATTATCCGGTGTTAGGCGTGTTCGGGGGAGAAACCCGCGTACGCTCGCCGCACTACCTAGGCAGTGGCGGCCGGCGCAGGCCGGAGCGCCCTGTGGGCTAGGCAGCACTGTGGTTGCCCCGCCGCGGTAGTGCCGGATCGGTCGGTGGGCAACGGCGGCCGGGAAGGCGCCTTGACCGAGGCCGAGGGTGAGTGGGCCGGTTCGCTGGCCACACTCCTCTCGGCGAGCTGGCGGAGATGGAGGCCAGGCAGAGCGATGCGAAAGAGCAAGGCCCGGACGACCAAGCGAAAGGCCGCAACGCGCAGCAGCCAGAGACGAGCCAAACCGGCCAAGGCCAAGACGAAGCCGAAACCCAAGCCCAAGACGAAGCCCAAGGCCAAGACGAGGTCGAAACCTAGGACGAAATCCAAGGCCAAGGCGAAACCGAAGGCAAAGATCCAGCCGAAGGCCAAGAAGGCTCCGGCGCGCAGGCGTCCGGTGGCGCTGGGCGCGGTGGTCCGGATCCCCCGCGGACTTGCACCAACCGCGGGCGGAGATAACCTGCGGTCGCCGAGAAGCAGCCCCGGCCAGCGCGAGATGCGGGGAATCGTGTGTGCAATTCGAGACGTGACGAGCGGCAAGCCTGTGGTGAAGACCAGGGGCGACCTCGGCAAGTTCGTGCTCGAACTGTTGCACGACATGACCTTCGACCGGGAGTACTCATCGGCCCAGAACGCGGGAGGCCGCGGGCCAGCCGCAAGCGAGGGACTGGGACAGGCCTGGGAGAAGGTGCGGGCCCTGATTCAGGAGAAAGTGGCGGCCGCCCCCGGGCCGATGCCGGCGATGATGATGCTGGCGGACGAGGACTTTCGCCGCTCGCTCGACGGGTGGCGTCTCATCAAGGTGCGGGCGGACTCGGTGGTGGTGGAAACCTGACCGGCCGCGCGCGCGGACGGCCCTCCTGTGCGAAGTGTCTGCGCGTCGCGTCGAACACGCGAATTGACGGGCAAACAAGGCCGCTGGTACAATTCAAGCGATGATTCGCGGCGCATGGCACCGGCCGATGCCGGGTGGTGTAATTGGCAACACAGCGGCCTTTGGAGCCGCCTTTCCAGGTTCGAGTCCTGGCCCGGCAGCCACGGGCAAGCGCCCGAAACAGTAAACACCTAGGCTGGTTCGCTCTTGTTTCGCCCCGCGTGTATGCGAACACAATGCAGTTCAATGGAACGTACAACTATCGGGGGCGAGTCGGAGCGCCGTAGAAAGGACGTTCGTGTCTGATAGAATCGGCCGTCGCGCAGAGAATGCCAGGGGCTGCGCGTCCGAGGGCGAGCTGGATACTGGCGCCGGGGAGAAGGTCTGGGGGATCGTGCTGGCGGCCGGCAAGGGGGAGAGGCTCAAGGCCGAGGCTCCCAAGCCGGCAGTGGTGGTCGGCGGACGGCCCATGGTGGCGCGGGTGGTGGTCGCCCTGCGGGGGGCCGGGGTGACGCACATCGCGGCCGTGGTGGGACACCAGGCCGACCACGTGCGGCAGGCGATCGGGAACGAGGACGGCGAGAACGTGGTGTATGTGCCGCAGGGGGAACTTCTGGGCACTGGGCACGCCACCCGCCAGGCGGAGTCCGCGATAGGGGACTACCACGGCCCGGTGGTGGTGGCCTACAGCGACCTGCCCCTGCTAACGACCAGGGATGTCGCCGCCCTCCTGAGAAGGCACCGGGACACCGACGCGGCCTGCACTCTGCTCACCTCCATCTTCGAGGAGCCGGGCACCCTGGGCCGCATCCTGCGCAACGGGGATGGAACCGTGCTGGGGATCGTGGAGGCCCGTGACGCCACGGAGGAGCAACTGAAGGTCAAGGAGATCAATGTCGGGGTCTACTGTTTCCGCGCGCCTCTTCTCTTTGAGGTGCTGCGCGAGGTGACGAATGACAATGCCCAGAGGCAGTACTACCTGACCGATGCCATCGAAATCCTGGTGAGGCGGGGCGAGCGGGTGGAGGCGGTGCCGACGAAGCGGCCCCACACGGGGATTGGGGTCAACACCCGGGAGGATCTCGAGCGGGCGCGAACGTTGTCCGAGGG
>JALGTT010000279.1:0-2652 GCA_029821235.1 Candidatus Hebobacteria bacterium
GTGGCGGCCGCGGAGACGCTGAGGGAGCGCCTGATGTTGGACGACCTCAGCATCCTCGGCCAACTGAGGTCGGAGCTGCTGAGGGTGAAGCAGCATCCGCGGGTGGAGGTTCACCTGCAGCCGCGGGACCTGGGCAGCGTGCAGGTGGCGGTGGAGTCCCGGGACGGGCGGTTGTGCGCGCATTTCCACGCGACTCACGGGGTGATGTATGGCTGGCTGAGGGAGCATCTTCCGGCCCTCGCCTCCCAACTCGCGGATTCCGGGCTGGCGCTGAGCGAGTGGAGCCTCTCCACCTCCGGTCAGCCGAGGGGAAATCAGGCCGGCTCTGCGGCCCCGCAGTGGACCGCGGAGGGCGGCCCGGCCGTTGGTGGCGGGGATGCGCCGGACCTGCGGCCGAGGGGGACGGTCGTTTCGGACAGCCGACTAGTGGATTGTTTCGCGTAGGAGGGAGGGTGCAGATGATCGAGGCGACCGGCCGCGCGCCGGCGGTGGAACCGGGGACCTGGGGGCTCGGCGGGAGCGGGGAACTGGGGAGAGACGCATTCCTCAGACTTCTCATCACCCAGATGCAGATGCAGGACCCCCTGGAGCCGATGAAGTCCGAGGACTTCGTGGCGCAACTCGCCCAGTTCAGCAGTGTGGAGCAATTGGAGACTGCGAATCTCCAACTCACGCTGTTGCAGCGGGCCCAGGCCACCACTCAGGCGCTGGCATTGGTGGGCCGGAACGTCACCACCACCGATGGAGAGGTGACGGGAACGGTGGAGGCGGTGGTGTTCCGGGACGGCCAGCCGAAGTTGGTGGTGGACGGGGTCGAGGTGGATCCCGGTGATGTCGAGAGAGTGTGGTGACAAATCGAGTCTCGGTGAGGAGGGATGACGGATGATTGCTATCTTCACGGGTGTGGCCGGACTTCAGGCCTATCAGAGGGCGGTGGACGTGATCGCCAACAACGTCGCGAACGTAAGCACCGTCGGATTCAAGTCCGGGCGCGTCTCCTTCGCGGAGGCGCTGGCACAGACCCTGCGCGCGGGCAGCGAGGCGGGCACGAACCCGATGCAGATCGGACTCGGGGTGAGCCTGGGGAGCATCGAGAACCTGATGACCCAGGGCAACCTCAAGTCCACCGGGCGGCCGACGGATGTGGCGATTCTCGGGGACGGGTTCTTCGTGTTGAGCGACGGATCGGAGATGTCGTTCACGCGGGCGGGGGTGTTCCAGCTCGACGGACGGAACCGACTGGTGGCGGCCAGCAACGGGATGGCCGTGCTGGGGTGGATGGCCGACCCGAGTACAGGGGAGATTGACACCACCACCAGTCTGGACACGAGCGCCGCCATCACCGTTCCCATCGGCACCCGGTTGGCGGCCAGGCAGACCAGCAGCATCGTCTATCAGGGGAACCTCAACGTCGGCCAGGATCCCGCTCAGCCGGTGGAGACTTCGCTGACCATTTACGATTCCCTGGGGGTCTCGCACCAGATCACCATCACCTTCACCAAGTCGGACACGAATCCGAACGAGTGGGCGTGGGCGGTGAGCAGCGACGATGGCACCTGCCCGGACACCGGCACCATTCAGTTCACGGAGCAGGGGGAGTGCACGGACGGGACGATCGACTTCACGCTGACGCTGAGCGACCCCAACGGCGCGGTGGCGGACATCCCCATGAGCGCGGACCTCACTACGGTGACGCAACTGGCCGGCGAGACCACGGCTCAGGCGGTGAGCCAGGACGGCCTGGCGGTGGGATCCCTGCAGAGTTTCGCCATTGACGAGACGGGCGTCGTCACGGGCATATACAGCAACGGGATGTCCCAGCGGCTGGCGCAGATCGCGCTGGCGGGGTTCACCAACCCGGCCGGGCTGACCAAACTTGGCTCAGGACTGTACTCGCCCTCCGCGAACTCCGGCAAGCCGATCATCAAGCCGCCCAACGTGGGGGCCAACGGCACCCTGGCGGCCGGGTTCCTGGAGATGTCCAACGTGGACCTGGCCCAGGAATTCGCCAACCTGATCGTCACGCAGAGGGCCTTCCAGGCTAACTCGCGGGTGGTGACGACCGCGGACGAGATGCTCCAGGACGTGCTCACCCTGAAGAGGTAGGCGAGCCCTGAGGTGAGCCGACCGGGGAGGGAGGGAGGATGATCCGCGTCACCCGTCTGAACGGGCTGCCTGTGATCATCAATGCAGACCTCATCAAATTCATCGAGGCCACACCCGATACGCTGGTTTCCCTGACCACCGGCGAGAAGATCATGGTCAAGGAAACGGTGGAAGTGGTGGCCGAGTTGGTGCTCGGCTACCGACGGAGGGTGGAGAGAACGTCGAGCGAGCGTGATTGACGCCGACGGCCTGACGAAGTCGAGGAGCGATGGACCGCACGACGCTGCTGGGTCTGGTGGTTGCCTGGGGCGCGCTGGCGCTGGCCTGCGTGCTGGAGGGCGGCAATCTGGGCGCCTTCGTGAACCTGCCGGCCGCGCTGATCGTGCTGGGCGGGACCACGGGGGTGACCGTGATCGGCCTCCCCTGGCAGCACGCGGCTGCGGTTCCGTCGGTGCTCAAGCAGGCGTTCTTCGGCCGCCGGGTGGACAGCCTGGAGGTGATGGAACAGCTCACCGAGTTCATCCGGCGGGCCCGCAAGGACGGGAT
>JALGTT010000279.1:2666-3937 GCA_029821235.1 Candidatus Hebobacteria bacterium
TGCAGTTGGTGGTGGACGGGACCTCCCAGGAACTCCTGAAGGAGATCCTGGAGACCGAGATGCGGGCGATGAGGTCGCGGCACGCAACCGGGCAGAACATCTTCTCCACCATGGGCGGGTTCGCGCCCACCCTGGGGATCATCGGCACTGTGATGGGGTTGGTGCACATGCTGGGGCACCTGGAGAAGCCGGAGGACATGGGCAAGAGCATCGCGGGGGCGTTCATCGCCACCCTCTATGGAGTGTGCTCGGCGAATCTGATCTTTCTGCCGATCGCGAACAAACTGAAGGCGAACAGCGAGGAGGAACTTAGCGCCTACCAGATCGGAATGGAGGGGATTCTGGCGCTTCAGGCCGGGGAAAGCCCGCGGGTTGCGGCGGCGCGGATGAGATCCTATCTCTCTCCCCGCGCCAAGCAGAAACTCGACAGCAGGAGAGGGCAATGAGCCACGGGGGTGAGGGGTCCGCAGGCGGAGGCCACGAGCGGTGGCTGCTCACCTACGCGGACATGATCACGCTGCTGATGGCGTTCTTCATCATGATGTACTCCATGTCGGTGCTGAACCGCGAGAAGTTTGCGAAGGCCGCGGCCGGGCTGCGCGCGCAGTTTGGCCCCCAGAAGTGGCGGTTCTCCTCCGGTGCCGGAGCGGGCGCGGCGGACGCGCCGAGCCGAGCGATCACCCAGCGAAAGAGGGCGGTCGAGCCCCAGATGACGCTCGAATCGGTGCAGCAGCAGTTGGAGGACTACATCAAGGCCAACGAGTTGGAGATGGTGGTGATGACCGAGCAGGAGACGAGGGGCCTGGTGATCAGCATGGTGAGCGACAACCTGCTGTTCGACAAGGGGAAGGCGGAACTGCGTCTCCAGGCGCTGGAGTTGCTGGACCAGATAGCCGGCCTCCTCGAACAGATCCCCAATCCCGTGTCCGTGGAGGGGCACACCTGTGACATCCCCATCAGCACCAGCCGGTTTCCCTCCAACTGGGAACTCTCCGCGGCGAGGGCGTGTTCCGTGATCCGATACCTGATCGATGAACACGGGATCGCTCCCCGCCGCCTGTCGGCCGCGGGCTTTGCCGACACCAGACCCGTGGTCCCGAATACCAGCCCGGAGGCGAGAGCCCGCAACCGGCGGGTGGACATCGTGATCCTGGCGACCGTCAAGGACGAGAAGGGGGAGTGATGAACAGAAGCGCAGGGCGTATGCTGCTGATAGTGCTGCCTGTCGTCTTGCTGATCGGCGGGGGCGGAGCCTTCTTCTTCCTGCGCGG
>JALGTT010000280.1 GCA_029821235.1 Candidatus Hebobacteria bacterium
TCCCTGACCAGCACCTCCGCGGGGCGCAGACGCGCCAGTTCGTCCTGCACTTCATCCCAGGCGTCGGCTCCACCGAATTCGGTGACCATCATCTCGCCGGTGGAGGAATCCGCGGCGGCGAGGCCCCATTTCCCGCTCGACCGCACGACGGCCGCCAGGTAGTTGTTCGCCTTGGAGTCCAGCAGGTGTTCCTCGACCACCGTGCCCGGGGTGAGGATTCGCACCACCTCCCGGCGCACGAGGCCCTTGGTCTGCTTCGGGTCCTCGACCTGATCGCACACCGCGGCCCGGTATCCGGCCGCCAGCAGCCTTGCCAGATAGCGGTCCGCGGCGTGGTAGGGAATCCCGCACATGGGGATGCGTCGGCCCTTGCCTACCTCGCGGGAGGTGAGGACCAGTTCGAGGACCTGTGAGGCGATTTTGGCGTCCTCGCCGAACATCTCGTAGAAGTCGCCGAGGCGGAACAGCAGGATCACGTCCTGGTGTTTCTGCTTTATCGCCCGGTACTGGGCGAGCATGGGGGTGAGGGTCTCGGCCATTTCCCGCCGTCACTCGACCGGCGCCGGCGTGGCATCGCTGAGCACGAGACCGGCCGGCACCTTCGGGTAGAAATAGGTGGATTTCCCTGGCATTCGCTCCCCGGTCTTTGCCACCTCCAGTACGTCCCGCACCCGCGTCGGCCTCAGGAGCACGGCCGCCTCGGCCGCGCGCTGGCGGACGCTCTCCAGCGCCTCCTGGACGGAGGTGACATAGGCGATTTCGCACTCGTCGTCGGGGCAGGCCGCGCGCACCGGGTCTATCAGATGGCGGTGAACGAGGGAGACGTCCAGCCGCTCCACCACCGATGCCTCCTTGGGCAGGACCTCGTCGCGGAGCCGGAGGGTGTAGTAATCGTCGCCGCCGCAGTAGACCGCGAACACCGGGTCGTGTACGGGGGAATCGTGATCCCAGTCGCCAGGCATGGAACCGTCATCCCGGAGACGGCGCGGGCGGACCTCGAATCTCTCGTTCATGGCGGCCTTCAGGGTTTCGATGCCGCGCGCCCCCAGACCGGAGAGGAGGCGGTGGGTGGGGAGGATTTGCAGGGAATCATCCCGCGCGCTGGTGATGAGCATCAGCGCGTAGTTGAAGCCCGCATCGGGAGGCGCGTCGGGGTGGAGTTTGCGCATTTCGCTCCGGTAGGCCATCGCCGTCTCGAATCGGTGGTGGCCGTCGGCGATGGCGAGCGGGCCGGCGCCTATGAGGCCCCGAAACTCCGAAATAGCCTCCTCGTCGGTCACCGTCCAGAGGCGGTCGCGCACTCCGTCCCACTCCTCGGCGGCGGCCGAAGGCTCCCCGCGGTCCCCGCGCAGCCAGGCGAGCAGACCGCCCTCGGCATCCTCGTGGATGACCATCACCGGGCTGGTCATCGCCTGACAGGCGCGCATCAGTTGCAGCCTGTCGGCGCGCGCGGAGGCCAGCGTGCCCTCATGGGAGAGCACGTATCTATGACCCTCCTCGGGGAGCCGCACGAGGCAGAGGACGCCCCTCCGGCGGAGCGCAACGCGGCCGAGAGTGAACTCCTGCTCCAGCAGATAGACGGCCGGCCTCTGCTCCTGCTCCAGCACCCCCTCCTCCCGCCACGCGGTGAGGATGGCCGCGGCCGCCTGGTAGCGATCGCGGTCATCGCTCTCCTTCGGGAGTTCGATGTGCACGAAATTGTGCGGGTGGCGGGAGACGAGTTCCGCGCGCATGGCATCGGAGATCACGTCATAGGGGGAAGCGATGACGGCCGACAGGTCCGGCCCCACCGTGTCGCTGTATCTGATGCCGCGGAGTGCAGTGACGATGGCTTCAGGTGAGTGCATCTGTCCTCTCAAACAGTTCTCTCGTTTTCTCGACGAACGACCTCGCCTCCGCCGGGTCGGCGACGGGGGCATCGGTGATGGTTACTCTCCAGTCGTAGTCGGCCAGGCGAAGGGCGGATGTCAGCTCCGCGGTCGCGTCCGCGCTCCCGGAGGAGGCGAGCAGGCCGGCGGGAACGTGCACGTGGGCGAGCCACTGGGCGGCGTCCACGATGTCCAGCAGAGAGTGCCCGTCGTCCAGCATGGCGGCGACATTGGGCAGCACCCCCACCTCCGGCAGCCCCACCCGGCGCGCCGACTCCACGGCCTCCGGGAGGGAGTTGACCAGGTTGGTATGGCACCGGGCGAGGGGTTCGATCGCCACCACGATGCCCTGGGTGCGGGCCGCGGTGCCGCAGATGCGGAGGAACTCGGCCACCTGGTGGGCGGCCTCCTCGCGAGAAAAGCCCTCGGGGACACACCGCGACGGACCGCTGCAGAAGGCGATCACCGCTCCCCCCACGGCGGAGGCGCGGCGGAGGGAGGTGTAGGCAAAGCGCGCCAGGCGCGGCCAGTCAACCTCGGGGCCGGTGATCTTCAGGTCCTCCGGCAGGTGCAGCCGCCATGCCTCGGCCTTCACCGGCGAGGACTGGAGACGCCCCCGGACCGGCGCGAAGTCGCTCTCCGGCCGCTCCGGCAGAAGCGCGGCGATGGGAAGCTCGGCATAGTCGTAGCCGGCCTCTGCAACGGCATGCATCTCCTCCACGCTGGTGACGCAACATCCGAATCGCATCAGAACCCCTCGCTGGCGGGTCGCA
>JALGTT010000281.1 GCA_029821235.1 Candidatus Hebobacteria bacterium
GCCGAGAGCGGCCTCACCTCACCGGCCTCGAACTGCGCCCCCTCCTCGCCGTACACCAGCCGCAGCAGTTCCGCGCGGTCGCAGTTGTTCGCTGAGACGTGCGGTCCGCCCAGCGTGGCGCAGGTGCCGAGAGCCACCACCACTTGCGCCCGATCCCGGATGCGGCGCAGCCGCGGGATATCGGAGTCCCGGGTGATGCTTCCCTCCACGAACGCGATATCGAAGGAGTCGCTCTTCTCGGACATCGCCTCCCGCCAGGTGACCACCTCCACCTGCTTGAGGAGTTCCAGCAGCGGCTCGCCCAGTCCGAGCACGGTGAGTTGACATCCCTCGCAGCACGCGAAGTCGAAGAAGGCTATGCGGGGTTTCTCGGCCATCCCTATATCGCCTCGTGCATCGCCATGATCTCGCTTCCGGAGAACACCGGGCCGTCCACACATACACACCGGCCGTCAATCTGACAGTGCCCGCACTTGCCCACCCCGCACTTCATGTGCCGCTCCAGGGACATGAACATCTGGTCGTTGCCCACGCCCAGCCTCCGCAGTTCCAGAATCACGAACCGGTACATCACCGGCGGACCCACCATCGCCACCACCACCAGGTTCGCCGGGTCCACCTCGATATTGGGGAAGAGGGTGGTAATCACTCCCACGTGGCCGGACCATTCCGTGGTCGGCTCGTCCACAGTGAGCAGCACCTCGTTTCGCGGGTCCCTCTGCCAGGCTGCGATCTCGTCCGCGAACAGAATGTCCTCCATCCTGCGCGCCCCGTGCAGCACGATCAGCCGGCCGTAGCGGTCTCTGTCCGCGAGGATACTGTGAATGACGGAGCGAAGCGGGGCCAGCCCGATGCCGCCCGCCACCACCAGACAATCCCGGCCCACCAGATGGTCCATGGGGAAGCCGTTGCCGAAGGGCCCGCGGATCCCGACGGGATCCCCCGGCTGCAGCGCGTGCAGCGCGGTGGTTACATTGCCGATGCGGCGGACGCACAGGTCGAAACTCTCCTTGTTCTCGGGACCGGAGGAAACGGAGATGGGCGCCTCCCCATACCCGAGGGCGCTCACCTGCACGAACTGACCGGGGCGGTGTCCCAGTTCCCGCCCCTGGGGGAGCGCGATTTCGATCAAGCGGTCCTGCCAGGTGAGATCCTCCGCGCGCACGACGCGGGCGATCTGAGGCAGGTGGAATCCCTCCGCATTCGGCCCGTCGCGTCTGTCGCGGGATTGAGTCATTCCGCCTCCTCCCGGCGCGCCTCCGCAATCACGGCGTTGAGCACCTCCACCAGGCCGATGTCCGCGGTGCAGGCCTTTGTGCACCGTCCGCATCCCACGCAGAACGCACGGCCGTGCTCGCGGTTCAAGTAGACGAACTTGCGAAACCACCGGTGGCGCACCCGGTCCGGGCGCTCTCCCCGGAAGTTGTGCCCACCCGCCACCAGCGCGAAATCGGGGAACTGGCAGGAATCGTACTGCCGCCGGCGGGCCCCGGAGGCGAGCCCGACCTCCACCATGTCCTCGACATCGAAACAGAAACAGGTGGGGCAGACGCTGGTGCACGTGCCGCATCCATAACAGCGCGCCGCGGTCGCCTCCCACACCTCGCTCTCGTACTCCGCCTCCAGCAGATCGGGAAGTTCCTCCGGCCGCGCCTCCAGGCGGCGCGATGCCCGGCTCTCCTTGTTGTCCGCCCACCCTTTCCAGACCGCGAGTTCCTCTGGGGTGGGCGGGCGCGCCTCCTCCACGGACCCGAGAAGCGCGTTTCCCTTCTCGGTCAGCGCCTCCGCCACGAAGCCGTCTCCGATGGGGGTCAGGAACAGGTCGGCCCCCTCGCGGGTGTTGGCGGTTCCCACGGAGGGGCAGAAGCAGTATTCGTCGGGCAGGCACTCCAGGCCGATGATGGTGGTCTCGGCGCGGCGCGCGGCGTAGTTCGGATCCGTGATGTCGTGTCTCGACTGCATCGCCCAGTCGAGTTGTCCGATCGCCGCCAGATCGCACGGATGCACGCCGAACAGAGTGATCGGTCCCGGCGCCGCGGGCGGTCGTATCACCGGTTCCGGGGCGCGCTCGAAGGTGAACAGGTCCTCGCGCGGGGGCAGCAGCGCCTGCTTCGGCGGCAGGATGGTGCGGGGGTAACTGAACACCGCCTCGGCCGGGTCCTGGATCCATGCGAATGCAAACGAGGAACGGCCGCGCCTGACCGGCGCCAAGACCGACGCGCTCTCCATCGCCCGCGCCAGCAGACGGCCCACCTCATCCGGGGAGAGAGCCGAAAGCGGCCTCACCTGCCGGTCTCTCACGGAGCGGCCGCGCCGAGCAGTCTGGCCGCGGTCAAGCGGCCCAGCTCGACGCACTGCGCGAGCGCCTTCTCGTCGGGAACGTACTTCACCCTCACCGCCTCCTGTATCAGGTCGAGCCCCACTCCGGTCAGCGCCTCCTCGATGTGCGCGCACGCCTCACCGCTCCACCCATAGGAGCCGAAGGCCGCGCCGGCCGGCACGCGGGGCTTGAGGCCCTTCAGATAGGTGAGCACATCCGCCACCGAAGGCAGTATCCCGTTGTTCAGCGTGGGCGAGCCGACCAGCAGCGCCCCCGCTTTCAGCGCCTCGTGGGCGACATCGCTGCGATGCGCGCCCTTACCTTCGCATGGGCGCCGCCGGCCCTCACGCCGTCCGCGATGGCGGCCGCCATCAGTTCGGTGCTGTGCCACATGGTGTCGTAGACGATCAACGCCTTCCGGCTCGGAGGGCCGCCCGCCCAATCGGCATAGCGGTTCACGATCCAGCCCGGGTCCTTCCTCCACACCGGCCCGTGGCTGGGGGCGATGATGTCGATCGCCAGGTTGAGTTTCGTCACCTTGTCCAGGAGTTTCATCACCAGCGCGGAGAAGGGGAGGACGATGTTGGCGTAGTACCGGCTCCCCTCGTAATCCAGCAGCCACTCCGGAAGCTCGTCCGCGAATCGCTCCGTGGAGGCCAGGTGCATGCCGAAGGCGTCGTTGGGGAACAGCACCCGCTCGTCGGCGAGA
>JALGTT010000282.1 GCA_029821235.1 Candidatus Hebobacteria bacterium
CGCCCCACGGTGAAATTGGCGACCATGCTGTTGAGGGCCGCGCCCAACGCCCCCACCAGCGCCGCCGCACTGCCGCCCCCGGGGGTCGGTTCCCCGGAGGCGAGCGCGTCGAGGTAGTCCCCTAATGGTCGCTCCAGATAGTTCATCGCTAGAAGAGTCCGACGATGCGGCCTTCCGAGTCGATATCCACGTCCACCGCGGCCGGCCGGCTGGGCAGGCCGGGCATGGTGCTGAAGGTGCCCAGGAGCGGGAACAGGAAGCCCGCCCCGGCGCTCGGCCGGATGTCCCGCACGGGCACCCGGAACCCGGTCGGCCTCCCCTTCAGGGTGCCGTCGTGGGAGAGGGACAGGTGGGTCTTCGCCATGCAGATGGCCAGTTTGTCGAGCCCCCACTTGGTGAAGAGCTCGATCTTGGCCTCCGCCTGCTTGGAGTAGTCCACCCCCTCCGCCCCGTACACCTTGGTGGCGATGGTCTCGATCTTGTCCTTGATGGAGGCGTCGTCCGGGTACAGGAACTGGAAGTTGCTCGGCTTCTCACAGGCGGCGGCCACCGCCTCCGCCAGTTCCCGGCCGCCCTCTCCGCCCTTCGCCCACACGTCGGACAGGTAGGCGCCCTCCGCGCCGGCCTCCACGGCCAGCTTCCGGATCAGCTCGATCTCGGCGGGCGTGTCCTCGGTGAAGCGGTTGACGGCGACCACCACGGGGACGCCGAACAGTTTCGCGTTCTCGATGTGCTTGGCGAGGTTCGCGCAGCCCTTCTCCAGCGCCGGCAGGTTCTCGGTGGTGAGCTCCTTGGGCAGCGGCTTGCCCGGACGGATATTGCCCACCCCGCCGTGCATCTTCAGCGCCCGCACGGTGGCGACGATCACCACGCAGTTCGGCGTGAGGCCGCTCACCCGGCACTTGATGTTCATGAACTTCTCCATGCCGCAGTCGGCCCCGAAGCCGGACTCGGTGACCACGTAGTCGGCCAGCTTGAGGGCGATCTGGTCGGCGACCACGGAGTTGTTGCCGTGCGCGATGTTGGCGAAGGGCCCCGCATGGACGAACACCGGGGTGTTTTCCAGGGTCTGCATCAGGTTGGGGTTGAGGGCATCCTTGAGCAGGACGCACATGGCGCCGGCGGCCTTGAGCTGCTCGGCGGTAACCGGCTCGCCGTCATAGGTCTGGGCGACGATGATGCGGCCCAGGCGCTCGCGCAGGTCCTGGAGACTGGTGGCGAGCGCGAGAATCGCCATCACCTCGGAGGCCACCGAGATGTCGAACCCCGTTTCCCGGGGCACCCGCTTCTCGCCCCCCAGGCCGGAGACGATGTTGTATATCCCCCACTTATCGTTGAGGTCGATCACCCGCCGCCAGGAGATGGTGCGCGGGTCGATGTTGAGTTGGTTGCCGTGCTTCAGGTGGGCGTCGATCATCGCCGCCAGCAGGTTGTTGGCGATGCTGACCGCGTGCACATCGCCGGTGAGATGGAGGTTGAAGTCCTCCATGGGCACCACCTGGGAGTATCCGCCCCCGGCGGCCCCGCCCTTGATCCCGAACACCGGCCCCAGGCTGGGCTGGCGAATGCAGGTGGCAACCTTCTTGCCGATCTTTGCCAGCGCCTGCGAGAGCCCGATGGTGGTGACCGTCTTGCCCTCCCCCAGAGGCGTGGGGGTGATGGCCGTGACGTCAATGTACTTGCCCTGCGGGTTGTCCTTCAGGCGCTCGAGGATCTTCAGTTCCACCTTGGCCTTGTACTTGCCGTACGGGACCAGTTCGTCGTCGGCAATGCCCAGTTCCGACGCGATCTCCGTGATCGGCTTCATGGTTGCGGCTTGTGCGATTTCCAGGTCGCTCTTCATGCTGCTCTGGTCTCCTCGCCCCTCGTGAGAATTACACGGCGGCCGGCTCGGCCTCTCTCGGGTCGTACATCATGGGCTTGAGTTTCAACTCGTCACGCTTGCGGTTCATGTGCTCGATCATCAACCGCGCCATCTCCCGCGGGTCCTTCTCGAAGGCCCAGGTGGCGCCGAAGTCTTTCTCCATTCCCTTGGTGAGATACTCGGTTACGGCCTCCGATCCCATCACCGGAAGCGGATGGCCGAACACGGTGAAGATCCCCGAGCCCACCACATACATGCCGATGGAGACCGCCTTCTCGGACATCCACTCGGGGGCCGCTCCGGCCACCGGCAGGTCGGAGATGTCCTCTCCCAGGCCGCCCTCCCGGAGTATCTCGCAGCAGGCGATCAGGATTCGGCTGTTGTCCACACACGAGCCCAAGTGCAGCACCGGGGGAATGCCCACCGCCTCGCAGATCTCCTGCAGCCCCTTGCCCGCGTACTGGAGCGCCGCCTCCGGCACCAGCAGCCCCTCCTTGGCGCAGGCGATCGCCGAGCATCCGGTCTGCACCACCAGCACGTCGTGCCGGATCAGTTCTTTGACCAGGGTGGTGTGTCCGTAGTCCACCGGCTGGTAGTTGGCGTTGCAGCAGCCAACCACTCCGGCCACCCCCCGCAGCCGTCCCTCGATGATGCCATTGTTGAGCGGACGGTAGGAGGGACGGAAACGCCCCCCCAGCAGTCGGAACACGTACTCCGCGGTGAAGCCGGCGACCAGATCCATGGTCTCCTCCGGGTTGCGGTTGCGGAAGTTCTCGACGGCGATGCGGACGATCTCCCGCGCCACTTCCATCGCGCGCGCTTCCTCGAACTCGACGTGTTTCACGCCCGGCATGCGCGCCTTGGGCGAGGTGGTGATGAGCTCTGTATGAAAACACTTAGCGGCCGTCGCCAGCGCAGGCATGAGGCACTGCACATCCACCACCATCAGTTCCACCGCACCGGTGGCGATGGCCAGCTCCTGCTGGAGAAACTGCCCGGCGACTGGAATCCCC
>JALGTT010000283.1 GCA_029821235.1 Candidatus Hebobacteria bacterium
ATGCCAGCCTAGGAAATGTCAACGGCACGCGGTGTGCTCCGTGATGCGGAAGACGAGCATAGGCGGGCTTGGGAAAGCCCGCCCTACAGCAACCTTCCACGCCGCGACATCCCCGCTATAGGGCAGCATCACCTGTGTCTCGCTCGGGACCTTTCGGCGGGGATGCAGAGACATCCCCCAAGGGGTATGCCCGCCGCTTACGCCTTTGTTGGACATGGCCCCCTTCCTGCCCCGCCCCGGACTCCCCGTTCACTTACACTCGAACCCCGCGAAGCCCGCCAGCCGGGAGGCCTCCCGGCCCACCTCTGCGGCGTCCAGACCAGGCGGGATGCGCACCATGAGGCGCAGTTCGTGGACCCCTCCGGGTTCGGGTCTGGACACGGAGAACGATTCCACGCTGATCTGTTTCTCCGCCAGCCACTCATAGACCTGGGCCATCTGCTCCGGCCCTTCCCCCAGGCGGAAGACGCAGGCGGCAGCACCACGAGGGTGGCCAGCACCGCCACCCAATAGGCGGGTCCGCCGATCCCTATGCAGATCCCCACCGCGGCCACTGCCCACAGGCTGGCCGCGGTCGTCAGCCCGCGCACCACGTTCCCGTGCCTGATGATCGTCCCCGCCCCCAGGAAACCCATGCCGGTGGCCACCTGCGCGGCCACCCGGCTCGGGTCCGAGCCCGCCAGGAAACTAACCGAGGCGAGGGTATAGACACAGGCGCCCACACACACCAACACATGGGTGCGCAGCCCCGCCGGGCGCTCCCGCGTCTCCCGCTGCCAGCCCACGATGCCGCCCATCACCACCGCGGCCAGCAGCTTGATCAGCACGTCCAGTTGCACCGGCACCCTGTCAGCCCTCCTTACGAGGCGAGCAGCTCCCTCAACACCGAGCCAACCTCCTCCGCCGGGGCCACCCGGCTCTCGCCGCCCCTGCGTCTCACCTCGACCTTCCCCTCTTTGGCCAGCCTCCCCACCACCACCTGGCCCGGGATACCGATCAGGTCGGCGTCCTTGAACTTCACCCCCGGCCGTTCGACGCGGTCCTCCAGCAGCACCTCCAGGCCGGCCGCCTTCAGTTCCTCGTAGATCCGTTCGGCCAGGGAGCGATGCACCTCGTCGTCGTGGTTCACGGGAATCACGATCACGTCGAACGGGGCCACCGAGGGCGGCCAGATGAGTCCGTTCTCGTCATGGTAGTGCTCCGCAATCGCCGCCACCATGCGCGTGCTCCCGATCCCGTAGCACCCCATCACGATGGGCTTCCGGGTGCCATCCTCGTCGAGGAAGTACGCCCCCAGCGCCTCGCTGTAGAAGGTGCCCAACTTGAACACGTGGGCGAGTTCCACCCCTCGCAACTCGCGAAGCGAAGCGCCGCAGCCGGGGCAGGGGTCACCCTCCGCCGCGCAACGCAGGTCCGCCCAACGACTCACCTCGAAATCCCGCCCCCAGTTCACGTTCCGCAGGTGCAGGTCGGCCTCGTTGCCTCCGGTGACGAAGTTCGCCTCGTTCCTCAACTCCTCATCGGCGATGATCTCCACCCCCTTGAGGCCCACAGGGCCCGCGAACCCCACCGGCGCGCCGGTGACCCGGGCGATGGTCTCCGGCCCCGCCATCTCCAGCACCCGCGCCTCCAGCACGGCCCTCAACTTGTCCTCGCTCAGGTCGCGGTCCCCGCGCACCAGCGCAGCCACCACCTTCTCCCCCACCTGGTACACGAGCGTCTTCACCAGGCGTCTGGGGGAAACGCCGAGGAACTCGGTCACCTGTTCGATGGTGCGCTTCTCCGGGGTCTCCACCCGCTCTATGGGCAGCGCCTCCGCGCGCTCCGCGGGCGCGGGCGGCTTCACCTCCGCCACCTCCGGCGTGGCCGCGTACTCGCATTTCTCGCAGCGGAGATACCGGCTCTCGCCGGTCTCGCTGGGCAACTCGAACTCCTTGGTGTCCCAGCCCCCGATGCCGCCTCCGGAGGCCTCCACCACGTGATAGGGAAGCCCCATGCGTTGGAGGATCTTGTGATAGGCCTCCACCATGATGTCGTACGACCGGTCCAGCCCGGCCACATCCCGGTCGAAACTGTAGGCGTCCTTCATGATGAACTCGCGCACCCGGATCAGCCCGCCCCGGGGCCGCGGGTCATCGCGGAACTTGGTCTGTATCTGATAGAGATTGAGCGGGAGTTCCCGGTAGGACCGCACCTCTCCCGCCACCAGGGAGGTGATCACCTCCTCATGGGTTCCGCCCAGGCAGAACGGCCGGCCGGACCGGTCCTTGAGGCGCATCAACTCCGGGCCCCAGTATTCCGCGCGCCCGGTCTTCTCCCACAGCTCCAGGGGATGGAGGGCCGGCAGGAAACACTCCAGCGCCCCGGCCGCGTCCATCTCCTCCCGGATGATGTTCTCCACTTTTCGCGTCACCCGCACCCCCAGGGGCAGCAGAGAATACACCCCCGCCGCCACCTGGCGGATATATCCCGCCTGCAGAAGCAGACGATGGCTGGCGAGTTCCACCTCCCCGGATACCTGTCTCAGTGTGGGTGCGAAGTAATGACTCGTGCGCACACGTTCCTCCTAATCAACTCTGCTCGTTGCAGCACTCCGTGCGGCCAACTTCTTTTCCGCGAAGGTAGGCGGCTGCGATATCGGCGCGCGTCAGTTCATGATAGTACATTTCCATCGCCCGAAAAAGCCGCACCGCCTCCTCGTCATCCCCCTGCCTCAGCCTCTGAAGCAATAGGTAGCCAGGGGTTTTCTCCTTGTCGCGGATGATCTTTCCAGCCTCGGGACTGGCCATGAAGCGATCGTGGGCCTCTCGCTCCGCGGCCACCAGGCGAGGCTCCAGATCGTCCCATTCTTCCTTTGTCAGACGAACCGACTCGGCCACTTCTGCCTCCTTCTTGTAGGGCGCG
>JALGTT010000015.1 GCA_029821235.1 Candidatus Hebobacteria bacterium
GCGGTGCCCCACGCCAACACCATTTTCAACAGCGCGGTGGTCCCCTACGAGGGGCGCTACGCGGGCGTGTTCCGCTGTGACATGGACGACGGCAAGCCGGAACTGCATCTGGGTTGGAGCGATGATGCGCTGAACTGGGACATCAACCCCGACCCCATCGTCTTCGCCTCCCATGACCCCGAGGTGCGATACGATCAGGGTTACGACCCGCGCGTGGCCGAGATCGAGGGCGTATACTACATCACTTGGTGCAACGAGTACCACGGCCCCAGCATCGCCATCGCCAGAACCGACGATTTCGAGCGTTTCGAGATGGTGAGCACGGCGCTGCCGCCCTATAACCGCAACGCGGTGCTCTTCCCGCGCAAGATCGGCGGACGCTACTGCATGCTGCACCGCCCCAGCGACCCAGGCCACACCTCATTCGGCGAAATCTTCCTCTCCTTCAGCCCCGACCTCATCCACTGGGGAGACCACAAGTGGGTGATGCGGCCGACCGAAGGCTGGCAGTCCCGGAAGATCGGCGCCGGGCCCGTTCCCATAGAGACCCCGGAGGGGTGGCTGATGATCTACCACGGGGTGAAGATCACCTGCTCCGGCTTCATCTACGCCACCGGGGCGGCCCTGCTGGACCTGGAGGAGCCGTGGAAGGTGCGCTACCGCTCCAGGCGCTACCTGCTCGCCCCCACCGAGGACTACGAGCGGTACGGCGACGTCCCCAACGTCATCTTCCCCATCGCCACCCTCCTCGATGAGAAGACCGGCCGCCTCGCGCTGTACTATGGCTGTGCCGACACCTCCGTAGGCGTCGCCTACGCGCAACTCGACGAAGTGGTCGCCTTCGTGAAGGAACACAGCCGCTGACCGCGCAACATTTGCAGGGCGGGGCAGCCCTGGGCTCCGAAGCCTTGGCGAAGGAGGCTCGTTTATCCGCCTTTCCGTGTGGCGGGCTGCCCCGCCGTCTGCCTCCAGTGGCACAGGTGCCCCACCTGTGGCCGTCCAGCCTGTCCTGCGAAGTCCGCCGGAGGCGGACGAAGCAGGGTGGCGCAGATTTGCAATCTGCGAGAGAGTGTGCCTGCCTCGCGCTGTGTCAGGCGCGCACCATCACCAACATCATCTTGAACGGCGTCACCGCGCGCAGGGCATGCGGCTCATCCGCGGGCATGATCAGCATCTCCCCCGCGCGAACCCGATGAGGCGTGCCGGAGATGGTGATCTCCGCCTCCCCGTCGTACACGCACACCAACGCGTCATAGGGAGCCGTGTGCTCGCTCAGGCCCTGTCCCCGATCGAAGGCGAAGAGGGTTACGGTCCCGACCGGCTTGTCAATCACCGTCCGGCTGACCACCGACCCTTCCTGGTATTGAACCAGGTCGGCCAACGCAGCCACGCGGCCCACCAGGTCTCTCCTCTCACCGCTCTGATCCGACATGCCATGCTCCTCCCACGCCCCGGCGACCCAGGTTCCCGCCGGCGGAGGCGCGCTCCTGCCAATCGTCCACCTCTTGCGCGCCCCCTGGCCAGTAGGTAATATGAGCAGGACTTATTGCCTACCGGCCATCTCACATCCTGGGGGTTGCTGACATGCGATCAAACCGTTCGTCTGCCGATGTGGAGCGCAAACTGCTCGCCATTCTCCGCATCGTGTCGGAATCGGAGGGCCCCGTGGGGGCGCGCGCCATCGCCAACCAATTGCGCGCCGAGGGCATCGAACTCAGCGAGCGCACGGTCCGCTATCACCTCCGGCTGATGGACGAGCGGGGGCTCACCAAGAACCTCGGCGAGCCGGGCCGCGTCATCACCGAGCGCGGTCTGGAGGAACTCCAGAACGCGGGCGTCAGCGAGAAACTCGGATTCGTCAGTTCCCGCATCGACTCCCTCGCCTACCGCGCCACCTTCGACATGGACACCAAACAGGGAGAGATCATCCTCAACCTCTCCTTCATCCCGGAGGCCCGCTTCGACGAGGCCCTCGAGGTGATGCGCGACGTCTTTCGCGCCGGCTACTGCATGTCAGAACTCGTCGCGGTGGAGAAGGCCGGCGCCCGCGTCGGCACCATCCGCGTGCCCGAGGGGATGGTGGGGCTGGGCACCGTCTGCACCGTCACCATCAACAGCGTGCTGCTCAAGCGCGGCATTCCGGTGGAGTCAAAATACGCGGGACTCCTCGAGATCTACCGCGACAAGCCGTTCCGCTTCACCGACTTGGTCGCCTACTCCGGCACCACGGCCGACCCGACGGAGTTCTTCATCGTGGGCGGCATGACCAGTGTCCGAGAGGCGAGCCTGCGCGGACACGGCAAGATCCTCGCCAGTTTCCGGGAGGTGCCTGCGGTGGCGGAGGCCGACCTCCACGCCATCCTGGAGCAATACCGGGCCAACGGGCTCGGCGGCCTCCTGGGCGTGGGCAAGCCGAGTCAATCCCTCTTCGAGGTGCCCGTGCCCATGGAGCGCATTGGCTTCGCTGTCGTCGCCGGCCTCACCCCGGTCGCCGCCCTCACCGAGGCAGGCATCCCGGTGGTGAACAAGGCGATGAGCACGCTGGTGCCCTTCTCCGAACTCAGGCCGGTCACCGACCTGTAGGCGGGCATTGCCATGCCCGCCACAGTGGGCACAGTCGGGACGAACTCATGCGCGCAGGCCCTGCTGTAGGGCGGGGATACTTCAGGCTCCGAAGCCTTGGCGAAGGAGGCCAATCCCCGCCAAACCACATACCTTGATCCAGCCACCCCATGCGCAAGCTGCGCTTGCGTGGCGGGCAAAGTTGTGCCCGCCCTACAGAACGGCCCGTTTGTAGGGCGGGGTAATCTCTGCCTGCCCGCCAGGCCGTGTGGCGGGTTGCCCCGCCGTCCTCACCCACAAACACCGCTACCCTCCCCCCAACCGCGCCACCACCTCCTCCCTCCACTCCACCCCCATCGCGCGGAGGGCGAGCAGCGCCGCGCCGGCTGCGGGGCTGAGGGCTGGCACGAGGGGGCGCGCGCTCGGGGCCGCCGCGCGAATCCTCTCACACACCCGCTCCCACCACAGCCGGCAGTTGCGCGCTACGCTGCCGATGGCGATCGCGGGGAACGAGATCTCCTCGAACTCCAGCTCGCGCACCACATCCAGCGCGACCTCCGCCAGTTCGTCAGCCGCGCGCTGGATGCATGACACGGCCACCGCGTCTCCGGCCTCCGCCTCCTGGTTAACCACCCGCGCCAGGGCCGCTATCTGCCTCCGCCCCAGCCCCTTCCAGTACACCAGGTCGAAGACCGCCTTGCGGTCGGGCGCGCCCAGCGCCCGGGGGATCGCCTCTGCCAGAGACGTTCGTCTCGCCGCGGTCCAATCTGAGGCGAAGGCCGCCCTCAGCCCCCGCAGGCCGATCTCATAGGCGCTTCCATAGTCGTTGAGAACCGGCCCCAGGCCCCCGAAGTGCAGCTCGCGCCCCTCCGCCGTCCGCCCGTGCACGAACGACCCCGTTCCCGCCAGCACGATCAGGCCCCACTCCTCCTGCGCGCTGGCGAAGGCGGTATCCACCTCGCCCGCGGGGAGATGTTGGAGGTGGCGGTTGCGGGCGGCGATCGCTCTCCGGGGCGCGCCCTCCGGCAGGTGTCCGGCCGACCACACCTCCGCGTCCTGCACGCCCTCCAGCGCCTGCTCTATCGCCTCCACATAGGAGGCGGCGATCACCTCCGGGGGATCATAGTACACATGCGTCGGACCTCCCCGGCCATGCCCACTCACCCGCCCCTTCTCGTCCACCAGCAGGGCATCGCACTTCGACCCGCCGCCATCTATCCCCAATGCAAACCGCGCCATGTCTCCCGTTTCCCACGGCGCCGCGCGAAAACCTGTCGCGGAGCGCCCGCGCCAACAATCGAGAGGCACCCTGTCGGGCGCCTCTCGGTGATGATGGGATCGGCCCCGAGTCAACCCGGGGCTAGAAATCGAGCATCTTCTCGAACATCTGCCGTCGCGCCTGCTCCACCAGTGGAATCCCCGTCACCTTGGCGCAACGCTCGGTGAGGGAGGCGAGATCCTCCCGGGAGAGCAAGTCGAGCTTCCACTTGCGGGAGCCGGCCAGCAGCTGCTTCAAGCCCACCCCCAGACGGTCGGTCAGGTAGGTGTAGCAGCCCACCGCGGACCACGAAATCTGCTTGCCTACGGCCTCGCCATACTGCTTCTGGAGGTCGGCGCTGGAAATGAAGAACTGCTCCGGCCGGTCGCCATAGAGGCTCTGGAAGCTCTTCGGGAGTTTGCCCTTCTCGGCCAGCTCCGCGAAGTAGGAGGATTTCATCACCGCGGTGAGCGGGGCCCTCGCCATGCCGATGGCCTTCACCACCGGGCCGTCGCCCAAGTTGCTCATCGCCATCGCCTTGAACATCTGCGTCTCGTTCACAAATCCGCCGGCGATGACAATGTCGGGCACGTGCTTGCCCTTCTCCTTGAGAATGCGCACCCCATCCAAAACCTGGGCCAGCAGATAGACGGTGGGAGTGGAGCACTCGTTCATCATCGGCACCGGGCTCATTCCGGTTCCGCCGCCGGCTCCGTCGAAGGTGAGCATGTCAATCTTCGCCTTGGAGGCGCACCGCAGGGTGAAGGCCACCACGCCCGGATGATAGGCGCCGGTCTTGAGGAAGACCCGCTTCGCCCCCTGCTCCCTCAGCCATCCCACGTCGTCAACGAAGGCCTGCTCCTCGGGCATGCCCACCCGGCTGTGCCGCTCGAAGGTGCGGAACACGCCCCTCCGGAAGGCCTCCTGATTCGCCTCGTCCTCCGGGTCCGGCAGGACGATATAGCCCCGCTTCTTCAGCTCGATTGCCTTGGCGAGATCGCCGATGCGCACCTCGCCGCCGATCGCCTTCGCGCCCTGGCCCCACTTGCGCTCGATGGTCTGCACCTCCAGAGTCTTCAGCGCGTAGAGGTCCACACCGGCCCGGATGTCCTCCACATTGGTCTGCACAACGATGTCGCCGTGCTCGCCGTCCCAGTACTTGCGATAGGCGTTCACCCGCTGCGCCAGGTCCGGCGCATTCGTCACCTTCCCCTGCGCGTCATACTCCGAACGACTGTCCATTCCCGCGATGTTCTCGCCGATAGTGAGAATGATGCCGGAGAGCGCGGCCCCCACCGCCAACCCGTCCCAGAACCGCTTGGCCACCTCTGTCGAGCCCAGCCCGGGAATCACCACCGGCACCTTGAGGGGCACCCCGCCCACCGATGTGCTCACATCCACATTCGGGAAAATGGCGGCATCGGAGTCCGCCGCGATCCCCTGGGCCCCCAGCACCTCCACCTGTATCTGCAGGTCGCTCCAGTTCAGAAGATAGTCCTTGTTCGAGGCGGCCGTGCTCTCCCCGAAGTATTCCGGGCTGGGATAAAGCACCTCTCGGCCGCGGAAGGCCGACTTGCCGACCTCACACAGCACCTGACAATCACGAATGCACAGCGGGCACATTCCAGAAATGGGACATGCATCACGGGCGCGCAAGGTCGTCCCAGAAGTCGAGCGCGCGTTCTCGTTGTACCAGGGCATTCTTCCGCCTCCCTAAGGTTTGGATCGGCTTTAGGTCGGTAGCAGGTTGCCGGCCGCCGTCTGCCGACAAGCATTCTGCCAGTTTCCACCCGTGAAGTCAACGCCATCCAGAATGCCGCCCTCTGGTGGGCGAACTGGCGAATGGTAGGTCGTTGGACCTCACGTCATTTGGGGGCCAACGATAAGGGCCGGCCGCCTGGCCGGCCCTTATCGTTGGTGCTATGCTCTTCAGAACTCGACTAGCGGCCGCGCCCTCTGCCTCGGCCACGGCCCCTTCCCCCTTCGTCATCCTCGATCACGATCACCACATCGGCGCCGCGTCCCTTCTTCGCCTGTCCGGGGGGATGATACGGATCGCCGTGCTTCGCCCAACCCGTCTTCCGACCGCGGTCCCAGCCGGGCGGCCGGTAGTGAGGGTCCTCGCCCAGGCCCACGAAGATGGGAGCGCTGTCGAAGTAGCGGTAGTGGGACCGGTGCCGCGCGTACTCCTTTGCCCGGAGCGCCATCGCGTCCACGATCGCGGTGCAGGCGACCCCCTTCACGCGCTTCAACTTCAGCGGGTTCACGGAGTCCGAGGGCACCAGGATGCGCAGCCGCACTCTTCCCCGGTCGAACAACTGCTCGAACTGCCAGACCGCTCTCACCTTGTCCACCTGGGCCCTCGGGCCGGCCACCTGCATCATCCCGATGTAGGCCTTGGTGCCGAAGCTCAGATACGGCACCACCTTGGTCACGCCCGATGGCGTTGCCCCCTGGTTCTTGAAGACGCCGTTGATGAAATTGTTGATCTGCGGCCCGTATTCGTTGACCGCCAGCGCGATCGCCCCGGCCTTCAACACGTCCCCCGCGTTGAACCGCTCGGAGGGCGGCAGTCGGTAGGCGTTGCTGCTCAGCGCCACATCGAGCAGGGCGCTCACCCCGACCCCCTTCACCCGGTCCATGCTCAGCGGATTGACGGAGTCCATGGGCATCAGCAGCTTGATGCGGTACTGCTTGTTGTCGAAAGCGGTCTCCAACTGGACCACCGACCTGACCTTGTCCACCAGAGACCGAGACCCGGCCACCTGGGCCGCGCCGACATACCCCTTCTCCCCCAGGCTGATCACCGGAATCACCTTGGTCGAGGCGCCGGGCGGCAGGTTTCGGTTGGCGGTGATGTTGTTGATCGCCTTGTCCGCGGGGTCCGCGATCGCATTCACCACCGCTCCCACGGTCACCGTCTTGAGCACGGCCTGACCCAGGTCAACGGCCGCCGCTGGCCGGCCGAGCGCAACCAGCAGAAGAACGATGACCACGCTCACTCTGCTACTCATAGCAGATCCTCCCTGTCTGTTAGGGTCCCCGGCCGCCCGTCGTCCGCCTATATAGGGTTTATACCATGCCTGGGCCGGGTGAGAAACGTCCCGGACGCGACAACGCGCATTTACCGCTCTCCGCCCACCGTGCAAACCGCCCCCACACCCCCTATTCTCCGGCACTATTCCCTGTTCAGATATGCCGCGGTTGTGGTAACCTCCAGTCAGCGCCGGAGTGGCGAAACAGGCAGACGCACGGGACTTAAAATCCCGGGGCCCTTCGGGCCGTGTGGGTTCGACCCCCACCTCCGGCACGCCCTCGCACCAGGCGATGGCGGGTGAGGAGAGAGTTGAGAATAGAGAGGCGAGCCCGGAGCAACGCCGATTTCTCACCTGCGCTTTCGGCAATCGCCCTTGATGGCATGGATATTTTTTGGAGCCGGCGAAACACGACCGAACGAGATCATGTAGTTATTGGCTATATATGCTACTTCTGATTGCGGAGAACACCCATGAAGATCAGTTACGACCCGGAGGTGGATGCCGTCTACATAAGGTTGGTCGAAGGCGAGCACGAGTGCCGCACGGTCCGTCTGAACGACGAGATCGCGCTCAACATCGGCCCCGGGGAAGTCCTCGTCGGCATAGAGATTCTGGACGCCAAGGAGGTCTTGGGGCGGGGAGACTTGCCGCGCGTCGTCATCGAGAATCTGGCCGTATCCTCCGCAGCCTGAGCGATCGCTCGGGCCCTCGTTCTGCCATTCCAGAAGCCGGGAAGGGTCCCGCATATGTCCACCATGCTCGCCGCCGTCCTCCACGACTTCGATGACCTGCGCCTGGAGCAGGTCCCCGTCCCGCGCGCCGAGGACTATGGCGATGTGGTGGTGAGGATCAAGGCCTGCGGGTTCTGCGCCACGGACTACAAGGCGATCAAGGGAATCCGCCGCAATGTCACCTTTCCCGCCATCGTGGGGCACGAGCCCAGCGGCGTGGTCGCTGAAGTCGGTCCCGGCGTGGAGCGCTTCGCGGTCGGCGATGAGGTGATCGTGCAGCCACTGGGGCACTGCGGGTTCTGCCGCCACTGCCGCGAGGGCAACACCCATTACTGCGAGAACGCCTTCGTCACCGGCGGCGATGGACCGGATGACGTGCGCCCGGGCGCCTTCGCCGAGTACATGAAGACGAAGGAGACCTGCCTTTACCACAAGCCGCCCGGATTGTCGTTCGACGCCGCCGCGGTGACCGAACCCCTGGCCGGAGCATGGAAGGGCGTCATCCACCACAGCGAGATGCAGGTCGGCGAGGACGTGGTGATCATCGGGGTGGGCTCCATCGGCCTGCTCTGCATGATGGTGGCGAAGGCCGCCGGCGCGGCGCGCCTGATCGCAGTGGACGTCAGCGACCACGCACTCCAGAACGCGCTCCGCCTGGGGGCCACCCACGCGGTCAATCCCAGGACGGATGACGCCAAGGCGCGGGTCTACGAGATACTCCCCCACGGCCCCGACCTGATAGTGGAGGCGGCCGGGCCCATCGAAGCGGTGCGGCTGATGGTGGACCTCCGGCGGCGGGGAACGCGGTGGAACGTGTTCGGCATCACCACCCACGAAGAGTTCTCGCTGGACGGCGGCCTCACCCATTTTCTCGAGGGGCGGATGGACGCCAGCTTCGGCACCACCACCCTCGCCATGACCAAGGCCATCCGCCTCATGGAGACCGGGCTGGTGGACACCGAGCAGATCATCTCCCACTGCCTCCCCCTCTCCGAGATCCACCGCGCCGTCGCGGTGATGGCCTCCCCGGAACGCAACAAGGTGATCGTGAACCCGTGAGGATTGCCTGCCCGCCATAGCCGAAGGCGAAGGCGGGTAGGCCGGGGCAGTCTCTGCTGCCCCGCCGCGTTGCAGCGCGGTCGTTCTGTAGGGCTGGCATTCCTATGCCAGCCAGCGGCACAAACTTGCCCTGTCGGCCGTGTGGTGGATTCTCAATCTGCGGCCCCTGGATTTGCCGTGGCGAGGCCCGAATACCGGCGGGCTTGGGAAAGCCCGCCCTACAGAACAACCCCCTTTGTAGGGCGGCTTTTTTCGTCCTGACGTTGTCCGCCACCTCTACCCTTTGTAGAGCGGAAAGGGTATGCCCGTCGCCTGCACCTTTCGGCGGGCATACGCGCCTCCTTCACCGATGCTGACGATCCGCATTCAACAGACGAAGGCGTCGGATATCACATTCACGCCTGAGAGGAGGTTACGCGGTCCAGCGTCCTCTGGATCAGCCGCTGGTGCCCCTCTTCCTCTCTCCTGATGGCCTCGATCTGCTTGCAGATGTCCGGGTCGCCGCAGACGGCCAGGGCGCGGCCGTAGATGTCAATCGCCTCTCGTTCGCCCTGGAGATGGACCTCCAGGATCTCCTTCAGGTCCTTCCTGGGTCGGAGATTGATCAGGTCGTCCGTGGGCTCCCCGCCCAGCGACACGATCATCTGCGCCGTCTTCTCCGCGTGCTCCAGCTCCACCTCGCCGATGAGGTGCAGTTGGCGCTTTATCTCCTCGTCCTCGATCTCCGCCATGTGGCGCGGAAGCAGGTACAAAGTGCCATACTCCGCGCTCAGCGCCTGGTTCAGGATCCGCAGCAGATCCGCGTTGTCGTTCGACACTCTTGTCCTCCTCTTCATGCAGGTAGTGGTACTCTACCCCCTGCTTGGACAGTTCTCTGTTCCCATGTCCGACATGGCGCTCGCGCCGCCGACAGAAGAAGCCCCCGCAGGAGCGCGGCGAGCAACGTGGAATCATGACGGGTGACTCGCCAATCTTCGTGAGGATGGACTACATGACCCGACACGTTCGCATCGCCGCATTGATTGCGCTGCTATCCGTGGCCGTAATGCTGGTGGGCTGTCCGCCGGGAATGGGCGGCGCCGGCAAGCAGCAGAACATGCCCCCGGGCATGCTTCCGCCGCCGGGCCTGGACAGCGGAGGCGCGAGGACGTTGATGGACACCACCATCACCGCTCCCAGCGATCACTTCCTCCTGGTCAAGTTCGCGCTCGCGGTGCCCGCCTCCAGAGACGGCTCTCCCGCAGAGGAGCCCAAGTGGCAGTCCTGCCGCCGGGTCATCACGTTGACCTCCTATGTGATGATCGAGGGGCTCAACTACGATGGGAGAGACGCGGAGACCGAGAAGGACGTGAACCAACTCATCCCCTCCTCCAGCCTCTCCTACTTCTACTGGAAGTACGAGCCGAAGCCCGTTCCCCCGGCCGAAGAGACCAAGGAAGACGCGAAGAAGGGCAAGTAGCGGACACGAAGAGCCCGCGCACCCATCGGGCCGGATGGGCCTCGCCTACTCGGCCGGCTGTCCGGCGGCCGGGGTCTCCCCGCTCGGCGTCTCCTCCGGATTCGCGGGTTTGTCCGGCTTGCCGGACTCGTCCGCGCCATAGATACGTTTGATCTCGGCGCGGACCACCACCGGCACGTCCTCGGAGTTGTAGCTGGACTTCTCGGCGTTCGGCCGGTGGGTGAACGCCACGTGCCGCTTCTCTCCGTCCTTCTCGATCACGAACCGGTAACGGTTGTTGATGAGCACCGTAGCGCAGCTCAAGCGCTCCCGGTTCACCTCGGCCACCGCCTCGCGATCGTGGAAGTCGAAGAACTGCACCCGCAGGCGCTCCGGCTCCTCCGCGGCCAGTTCCTTCAGCAGATCAACGGTGGTCTGGTGGCAGGCGATTCCCAGCGGCGCGAACATCTTGACCAGCACCTTGGCATTCGGCGACCCCAGATCCTCCGTCGCCTTCTCCGCCGGGTTGAGGAACTCGCCGCGCCCCAGGCGGGTGATCTCCTCCACCACTCGTCGCTTCCCGTCCTCCGCGGCCGGGCCCAGAGTTGCCTTCACCTCGTCGCCCAGACCGATTCCCTTCAACTTCGACCGCAGGCAGCGCAGGGACAACACATCACCCACCGCCACCTGCCCCTCCACCGGCCGGTCGGCTCTCAGGCTCAGCGCCGACCACTCCTCGCCATCCGCCGACTCCAACTTCTCGATCTTCACCAGGGCGCCGATGACGGTGAGCGACGGGCTCTCCGGCGCCGGCTGCGCCTCCGCCCCGAGCGCCAGGGCGCAGCACGCCAGGCCCACTATCACCGCCAAGGCCAACACGCGAGACTTCATGCCGATTCCCTCCTGATCCGATTCTCAACTCTACTCTTGGGAGTCCCCCTCCTGTGTTCCCCTCGCCTGGCGCGCCTCCCTCTCGGCCATCCTCGCCAGGATTCCTCCCTCCTCCACATAGCGCCTGATACCATTGGCGATTCCCTCGGCCGCCTTCTCCCGGAAGGCGTCGGTGGCCAACTGCGCCTCGTCGTCCGGGTGGCTGAGATAGCCGACCTCCACCAGCACCGCGGGCATGTTCGTCTGGTAGAGGACCACGATGGGCTTGGGGTGGCGGATGACGCCCCCGTCCAGCAGCCCCGCCGCCTTCACCAACTCCTCCTGTATCACCCGCGCCAGTTCGATGCTGTCCGACTTGCGGTAATAGGTCTCCGTGCCGCTGGTGTCGCCGGGGTTGCGGGCGCGGGCGTTGGCGTGGATGGAGACGAACAGATCCGCGTTCGCCTTGTTGGCGATGGCGCAGCGCGCCAGCAACTCCCGCCGGTGCTCCTCGCGGTTCCCCCGCGTCCACGGAACCACCGGGGCGTCGGTGGTCCGCGTCATCAACACCTTCGCCCCCAGCGCCTGGAGCAGTTGCCTCACCCGCAGCGCGATGCTGAGGTTGACCTCCTTCTCCTGGAGGCCGGTGCGGCCGATCGCCCCGGTGTCGTGTCCCCCGTGGCCCGGATCGATCACCACCGTCAGATCGGCGAGCTCGGTCCGCCCCAGCAGCACCCGCACCTCCCCCTGTTCGCTCACCACCGAGTGCGAGATCGGCTCCTCCAACTCGATGGTGAGGCGCTGCCGCCGGGGTTGATCGGGCACGGGGTCCACCGACACGTCCGACACCCAACGATCCCTGGGGGAGATGTGGCGGGTGGGCATGCGCACGTCTGCGTTCGCCACCTCCACCCATATCGAAGGCGGATCCTCCGTCGTCCCCGTGCGGCAGGTCGCCTTGCCGTACACGGAGAGCCTCACCGCGGCCAGCCGGGCGGAGAGCCGCTGGAAGTTCAGGTCGGTCAGCACCACCGGCGCCGCCTCCGGCGGGACCTCGTCCGCGTCGGGCAGGGGGAAGTCCAGCCGCGCCTCACACCGATCCGGCGTCACCGAGAAGCGGTACGGCCTCCACTCCTCCAACTCCACCACCACCCGGATCACGTCCCCCTCCGGCGCGGGCGAGAGACTGTTCTGGCTGGCGCGCGCCCCCCTGAGATACCCGCCGTCCGCAGTGAACTCGCTGGGAATGTCCGCCAGGTCCGCGTTCACCAGGTCGAGGTAGAACCGCGGCGGGTTCTCCAGCCGGCCGGTGTGGAACAGGACCGGCGCCTCCGCGCCCACCCTCAGCCGGTAGCGGTCGGCCAACCGCTCCAGGCTGAACCTGCGCACCCAGGGGTGGAGAAAAAGGGTGCGGGAATCCGCATCCCAGCGCACCGCGCACCCCAGCAGCGACCCCACCGCGCGCGCGGGCAGCAGATAGACCTTGCCCTCCTTGCGCGGCGGCCCCGGGACCTCCCTCATCATCCCGTCCAGGGTCGCCTCCGCGCGGGTGAGAGAGAGCAACACCTCCCGCCCGGTGGCGGTGGTGATCTTGATCGCCTCCGGGGTCAACTCATACTTGGCCCCCAGCAGGCTCAGCGCCGGCAGGATGGGCGCGTACACCTCCTCCCCGACCACCGGGAACTTGTGTCGGGATGAGGCCTGCTGCCCCGCCACCACCAGCGTGTCCCCCCAGGCGCCCCAGGTGAGGGCGAGCACCGCCAGCAATATGCAACCCGCCAGCCGCGCCGCCCTTGCCCCCGATCCCCGGCGAGGTGGCTGCAAGGAGGTGTGGGCCCCCAAGACCGCTTCCAAGTCAAGCCTGTGCAACTTCTGCTACCGCCTTGCGGCCAGTATACCAGGCCCCTCGGCGCGCGGCAACGCGGGCGGGCCTTCGCAGAAGGAAAAGGGAGATGGCGTCCGTCAGCGGGCAAGGCGGAGCGCGGAGCCGAATCGGCCTCCATATGCAACCCTCTCCATTATACCATGCGCCGTCAAGGCTTTTCCGAGAATTGCAAGTAACTTACATGCTTTTCATGGTGGCGGTTTTCGCTGGAAACGATTCGTTCGCGTTCGGCACTCGCAGGGCAGCCCTTTCGTCCTGCCTCTATACGTTACGCTTTCCTCTTGTAGGTTATAAGGTGGATTTTGCCCTGACGTTACTCGTCACGCATTGCCATTTTGCAGCGGAGTCTTTGCGTCGCCCGCACGTCCCGGGTTGCGCGACCGTACTGTAGGGCGGGCTTTCCCAAGCCCGCCTATCTTCTGGTCCTGCCACGATAAACCACATCGCCCTACAGCACCACCCGGCGGAGCATCGAAGACCCGCCCGCGCGCAGGGGCCCCGCACCCGCCGCCGAACCCGATAGAGACGAATATTCTCCTGCTCCGAGGTGTGATGATGCGTGCAACCCTGTGGTTGATCTTGTTGCTCCTCGCCTTCGCGCCCCATGCGGCGGGTGACCAAACCCCTCTCATCGCGGTGGTCTACGGCGAGTACTCCTACCAGGACTCCCCCAGCGGCGAAGGGGCGGCGGCCCGCACCTTCCGCGACACGGTGCAGACCGCGCTCGACCTGGCCGGGGTGGAGTACGCGCGGCTGACCGACGCGGAGGCCGAGCAGGGCGCGCTCGCGCGCTACCGCGTCGCCATCTTCCCCTACAACTTCATCGCGATACTCCGCTATCTCGACTCCGGCGGCAAGGTGTTCTTCTTCTACTCGATTCCGGGGAGCGTCGCCGAACGCATCGGGATGACGTACATCGAGCACGTGAACGGCGACTACCAGACCATCAAACTCGCCGCCCGCGACATCCAGGGGCTGCCGCCGATGGTGGCGCAGGCCTCCTGGAATATCCACCGGATGAAGGTCTCCGCGCCGGACGCGCGAGCGATCGGGCACTGGTATGATTCCCGCGGCCGACGCCTCCCCGACCCCGCGGTCATCGTCTCCCCGCGGGGCGCCTACATGAGCCACGTGCTCACGGACGTCGACCTGGCGCAGAAAGGGCGCAT
>JALGTT010000284.1 GCA_029821235.1 Candidatus Hebobacteria bacterium
TGCGCTCCTACCTCGCCAATGCGGTGGAGGAAGTGGACGCGGAGGTGACATCTCCCTCCCTGACAGTGCCCGGGATGGACCTGCCCGGCGACCATCCCCTGGCGCGTGCGGTGCTGGAGGCAGTCAAACAGGTGACCGGGAAGGCCGCGCTGGGGACCATGAGCGGGGCCACCCATGCCGGCCCGCTCAGCGAGGCACAGATTCCCGCAGTGGTGTTCGGCCCCGGGGCCATGGGCCAGGCCCACACCGCCACCGAAGTCCTCGACCTCAACCAACTCGCCCAGGCCGCGGACATCTACGAACTCCTCATGCGCAACGGCGTGACGCCGTAGGCCGCTGTAGGGCGGGGCAGTCTATGCTGCCCCGCCGCTTTCCGTATGGCGGGCTGCGCCGCCGCTTGGAAGAAACAAGCCACAGGCTGGGAGCCTGTGCCACTCTACTGTAGGGCTGGCTTCACGCTCTCCGAATCTTCGAGCTAAGGAGAGTCCCAAGCCAGCCAAGGCGCGCATGGGAATGCGCGCCCTACAGCAGAGGTCAGCCGCGCGCGCTTGACTCCCACCCTCCGCTCTGCTAAACTTCCGCCGACAACTGAACAACATGCGTTGGACGGATTCGATGTTGGGAACCCGGTGAAAATCCGGGGTGGTCGCCTCCGGTGGAGGCGATCACCGCAGGCCCGGAGGAATGGACCTGTTGGCTGCCCCGCAACTGTAACCGCGGACGAAACCTGCAACGTGTCACTGTCCCCCCGGGGATGGGAAGGCGCAGGGAGTAGGATGATGCGGAAGCCAGGAGACCGATCCGCCCGACGGACATCACGCCACTTCGCGGGAAGAGGGCACGTGCGGGCTGCCTCCGGCAGCCAAACCACCCCCGGCCGCCGATCTGGCGGGCGGGTTCTTCGTTTCGGCGCAAGGGCCGCCCGGCCGGCGCTCCCTCCCCGCGAAAGTCCTCGAGGGAGGGACAGAACAAGATGTATCGAATCGCTGCTAGTCGTACAAGCCTCAACCGCACCCGCGGCCCCGTCGTTCGCAGTCGTTCTCCGCACCCCGGCTTCACCCTCATCGAACTGTTGGTGGTGATAGCCATCATCGGCATTCTCGCCGGGCTGTTGTTCCCCACGTTCGCAAAGGCGAGAGAGATGGCGCGCAAGGCCAACTGCCTCAGCAACGCCCACCAGATTGCGTTAGCGATGATGATGTACGCCGACGATCACGATGGAGGCTATGTGCCCGCGCAGAGCCCCGACAACCTGATGCGGTGGCACGGCGGAAGGACGAGCCTGGACGAACGCTTCGACCCCAGACTGGGCCCGCTCTGGACCTATCTGGGGAACGAGGACATCAAGCAGTGCCCCGCGTTCTCCGTGACACAGGACGCCGCCGGGGGATTCGAGGAGGGCACCGGCGGCTACGGCTACAACGCGCAGTATGTGGGCGGATCTCCTCTCCCGTGGCCGGCGATGTGTGTGCCCGCGAAGCAGACGTGGATAGCGGATCCGAGCAACACGGTGCTGCTCACCGACACCGCCTTCCTGGACTGCGAGGGCAACCTGTTCGAGTACAGTTTCTGCGAGGCCCCCTACTATCAACTGTGGCACTCCCCCGCCAACCCGTCCACTCATTTCCGCCACAACGGCATGGCGGTGGTGGCGTTCTGCGACTCCCACGTGCGGGCGATGCCCATGGCCTACACGCACAGCAGCGGCTGGTGTCCATACGGGGAGGGGGTGACGCCCCACACCGCGGATGATTACCGGGATGCCAAGCTGGGATTCCTGGGTGAGGACAACTCGCTATATGACCGGCGGTAGTACCACCCTGTCCAGGTGGAGGCGGCTCTGGCTGCTGAGCCTGGTCGCATTCGCCATCGGCTGCGGGGGGCAGACCGCCCCCCGCAGCCAGCGCGCCACACAAGGCCCCGCGGCTCCAGGCTTTCCCGTCACCATGGAGGATGCCCAGGGGGTGTCCGTGACGGTGGAGCGCAGGCCGGAGCGAATCGTGTCCGCGGCCCCGGTCGTCACCGAGATCTTGTTCGCGGTGGGCGCGGGCGACCGAGTGGTGGCGGTCAGCGACCAGTGCAACTACCCGCCCGAGGTGAAGCAACTGCCGCGGATAGGCGGTTTCTTCTCTCCGAGCATCGAGCGGGCGCTGGCGGCGCGGCCGGACCTGGTGGTGGGATCGCGGGGCAATCCGCCGGATTTCCTCGCCGCCATGCGCGGCTCCGGCTGTCCGGTCTACACCATTGACCCCAAGACGCTGGATGATATCTACGACGTGATCGGCAAAGTCAGCCGGCTGGTGGGGGAGGAGGAGAGCGGCGAGCGGCTGGTGGCGGAGATGAAAGCGAGGCTGGCCGCGGTGGCGGCGAGGCTGAAGGATGTGCCGGACTCGCGTCGTCCGACCGCGTTCATCTTCCTTCAGGTGGAGCCCATCTGGACCGCGGGCGCGGGGACCTTCCAGGATGACGCCATCCGCGCGGCCGGCGCGCGCAACGCGGCCGCGCACCTCCACGGCTTCACTGCCTTCGGCGGGGAGTCCCTGATGGCGGCCGACCCGGACTACATCATCCTGTCCACCATGGACGGCGA
>JALGTT010000285.1 GCA_029821235.1 Candidatus Hebobacteria bacterium
TCTTGCGTTGGTTCCTCACGTCTCCCCCCTTCACTCCCTGATGCGCGCTCCCAGTCGCTCGCGCAGTGCCGCCCGCACCTTGTTCATGGCCTCCTCGACCTCTGCATCGGTCAAGGTCCGGTCCTGCCGGCGGAAGGCGAGGGAGAAGGCGAGGTTCCGCTCGCCTTTGGCCAGCGGCTTTCCCTCGTAGGCGTCGAACAGGGTCACACTCTCCAAGTCCGGTCCGGCAGCGGCGCGGATCACCTCCTCGGCCTGCAGGGCGGGAACGCTCCGCGGCGCGACGAAGGCCACATCCCGCGTCATGGCAGGGAACCGGCTGACGGGCTGGTAGGTCGGCTCCGGCCCCGATGTCTCCCGCAGCAGGTCCAGGTCCAACTCGGCCACGTACACCGGGTCGGGCAGATCGCAGGCATCTCTCACCCGCGCGCTCACCTCACCCAGCCAGCCGACCACCCGACCGCCGACTTCGCATCGCGCGCAACGTCCCGGTTCCAGCGCCGGATGCTGGTCGGTGGAAACCGAAACCTGGCGGCGGGTGACGCCGGACACGACCGCCTCCACCACGCCCTTCAGCGAGTAGAAGTCCCAGGCCGCTCCCTTCTTGCCCAGCGCCCACTCTCCGCGCCAGCGGCGGCCCGCGGCGGCGATGCCCAGGTGTTGGGGTTGGCGGGGGAGGTCGTCGCCGTCGGCCGCGACGAATACTCTTCCCAGGTCGAACAACGAGACATCCGTCACCCCGTGCCGGCGATTCGCGGCCATCACGTTCAACAGAGAAGTGATCAGCGTGGTGCGAAGTTGAGACCGGTCAACGGTCTTTGCGTTGGCGATGACGATGGGCTTAGCCCGCGGATCGTCCTCGGGCAGAGCGAGGCGGGCGAGGTCGTCGGGCCCCTCCAGGCTGGGGGTAACGGCTTCGCTCAATCCCATTCCCAGCATGGCATTGCGCACCCTCCGCTCGAAGGCCAGTTCCGGCGCGAGCTTGCCTACGCCTGCCGCCGCCAGCGGCAGGCGCTCCGGGATGTTGCGATAGCCGTGGGCGCGCGCCACCTCCTCCACCAGGTCAATCTCTTCCCTGAGGTCCTGGCGGAAGGTGGGAGCCCAAACCTTCAGCGGGTCCCCCGGCTCCACGCGAAGGTGGATGAGGCGGAGCAGTTCGGCGATCTCCTCTCCGGAGAGATTTACCCCGAGCAGCGCACACACCCGCGCAGGCCGCAGCAGAATGACGCGCTCCTCATAGGGGGAGGGGTAGACATCCACCGCGCCCTTCGCGATCTCCGGCGGAGAGGAGGCGAACGCGACGATCAGTTCACACGCCCTGTCGAGGGCGCGGACGGTTCCCGCGGGATCCACGACCCGCTCGAAGCGATAGGACGCCTCCGTACTCATCCCCAGGGCGCGCGCCCCGCGCCGCACGGTCAGCGGGTCGAAGTGCGCAGACTCCAGCAGCACCTCCGTCGTGCCCTCGTGGATCTCGGTGTGCGCGCCGCCCATGATGCCCGCCAGCGCGACGGGGCCTTTGGGGTCGGCGATGACCAGCACTTCGGAGGGGAGGGTGCGCTCCTCCCCGTCAATGGTGGTCAGACGTTCATTCGGGCGGGCAGGCCGCACGATGATCTGCGCGCGGCCATCACCTTCGGCCTTGCCAAGCAGCGCGTAGTCGAACGCATGCAGGGGCTGCCCCACCTCCAGCATCGCCAGATTGGTGGCGTCCACCACATTGTTGATGGGGCGCAGGCCGCACTGTTCCAGCCTCCGCTGTGCCCAATCCGGCGACGGGCCGATCGTGACCTTACGCAGGATGCGGGCCGAGTAGCGCGGACAGAGCGCCGGGTCCTCGATCTCCACCGCGGCCAGTTCCCCGGCCGGCGGCCCGTTCTCCTCGAAAGGGGAGGAGGCGGGCTCCCGAACCGAGGTCCGGAGGGCCATCGCCAGTTCCCTCGCCACTCCGAGCACGGAGAGACAGTCCCCCCGATTCGGGGTGACCTTGATATCCAGCACGGCCGAGCCGGCGACGCCCTGGATGGCCTCCACCTCCAGGCCCACATCGGTCAGCGTGTAGGCGAGGTCTTTCACCGAGAGATCGTTGGGGACGTATTCGTTCAGCCAATCCACAGGAATTCTCATGCTGGGTTCTCCACTTCTTCGACGCGTTCCGCGATCCAGATCTGTTCCCGCGAGTCGGCGGTGAGCGGTCCTCGCGCGAAATCTCCGTAACTGGCGGCCACCCGGAAACCGCACTCCTCGAACAATGGGGGCATCTCCTCCGGCCGCACGTAGCGCGCGGTGAGCACGTGCTCCATCTCCTTGACGGGCTTCTCCCGCTCATCCAGCCAGCGATAGGTGATGTGTGACACCACCCGCTGGTCGGGCCCGAACTCCGTCCAATCCCAGGCCGCCACCACGCTTCCGTCGGCCGCGATGAAGCGCGTCATCTCCGCAGGCTCGGTGCGGCCCCGCGCCACCAATTCCTCCGGCGGAACGAAGAAGGCGAGCGCGACGCGCCCACCAGGGAGCAGGTGGCGGCGAATGGCCCGCAGGGCACTGATCTGGTCCTGCCGGGTGAGCAGATAGAGAAACGTTCGGAA
>JALGTT010000286.1 GCA_029821235.1 Candidatus Hebobacteria bacterium
CGCCGCCCACCAGGGCAAGCTCGAGTACGTGGAGTTCAACATCTCCCAGGGGTGGCGGGGCAGCAGCTTCACCGCCCGCATCCGCGCTGACGTCGGCGACTATGACTTCTCCGGCAACGAGAAGGCGACCGTCCGCGTCGCCCTGGACACCGGCGGATCTCCCTCCTACGTGACCCAGGTTACCGGCTATCTTGAGGCGACGAAACTGGTCAGCGACCCGAAGAATCCGGGGGTGATGCTGCTCGAACTCAAGGGCCACGACCGCCTGGCCAAGCTCCGCAACAAGAAAGCGTGGTATTTGCCATCCTTCGCCGGATGGACCTTCGCCGATGCCTGGCACTGGCTGCTGCACGAAAGGGCGGGCGTCCCCGAGGCGGATCTCGACATCGATTCCGCCGCCGCCGACTTCGTCTATCCCTACCCCTTCGGCGAACTCCCTCTCAAGTTCGACCACACCCTCGATGTGGTCACCGTCGCCGACAAACTCGCCCAGGCCGCGGGGCGCAAGTGGGGAGTTGACCAGGACGGGAAGATCTTCACGGTTCCCCTGGGGACACAGGTCTACAGCGGCACGCCCGACTTCGTGCTGGATGCGGATACCGCCACCGAGGCGGATGTCGCCTACTTCGCAGAGTTCAACCGCGATGCTCTCTCCATTCGCAATCACGTTCTCGCGATCGGCCGGGACCGCGACGGCAACGACGTGCTGGTCATCTGGAGATACACCGACTCCATGACCGACCCGACCAACGACCCCTTTGTGGGGGACGATCTCTGGGAGGTGGTGATCACGCCCGAGGGCGGGAGCCCCTGGGTGACCGCGCAGTTCACCGGCACCGACCTTTCGCACTACCGCGCCATCCTGGTGTGGGAGACCGACGGGAAGCCGAACCTCTTCCCCGATCACTACGTGCGGGTGGACACCAACGATTTTGGTATTCCCGAGGGGACAGTCTTCCGGATCGTCGAGAAGTGGGGCCGGCTGGAGTCGGCATCCGGAGAGTTCGTCACTCGCTTCGCGGGGGTGATAGAGGAATGAAAGAGCCGCCGCGGGTCGCAGGGGATAGAGACGCCCATCGGTTCCGCTCCGCCCGGGGCGGCGGCCTGGTGGGGCGCGGCCTCCGCTCCCTGTTCCGGCTCGTCCTGACCATTGCCGCCCCTCGGCAGATCACCGCAGCCGGTGGAGGCGGAGGGGATTATCAGGGCAATCCGGGCGGAACCGGGGATGACCCCGGCGGGATGCCCGGCGCCGGCGACCCGCAGACCGGCAAGCGATACGCGGTGTGCGGCCTCTGTGTTTGTGACAGCAGCAGGGACATCTGTGGAGTCTGAATATGGCCTACGCCAATAAGACATCTCGCTACAAGATCCCCTGGTGGGAGACGGGGGAAACATCGAGCGGCGATTCGAATGAGGCAGCCGCGCACCTGATTGAGTGGCCGCTCGAGGTCATCAACCGCGCGGTAGCGGACGACGACTGCAACTGCACCGTGAGGGATGGATTCGCCGTCTCCGCCGGAGCGGGCCTCTCCATCAACGTGGCGGCCGGGATCGGTCAGATCGAAGGGCTGGTCATCTACTCCTCCTCTTCCACCGCCAAGTCCGGCCTCACCGACAACGCCGACAACTACATCTATCTCAAGAAGACCGCCACCACGGAGACCGACCGCAGCTTCACCGTGGAGATCTCCGCCTCCGGTTCCGGGATGAGCGACGCCATCCTCATCGCCAAGGTCAGCACCTCGGGCGGCTCCGTCAGCGCCGTGGACAACGACCCGCCCAACCGCGCCCCGCGGATCCCCGCCAGCACGCCGGGGATCCCCACCCTGCGGGTCGTCGGCGCGGCCGGCGCCGAGTACTCCGACCCGAAGGCCGCCATCGAGGACTGCAATGCCGGCGACATCGTCCTCATCACCGCGGGGACCTACAATATCGCCTCGACGATCACCGTCCCTGCCGACAACATCACCATCATGGGGACCAGCCGCTATGGCTGCGTGCTCAATTTCACCGCGGGCGATGCTACGAATTGCCTCAACCTCAACGGGAAAGATGGCATCTCCGTCTCCCGGCTCACCATTCAAGCGGTATCGGGGCACACCGGCAGACTCCTCGATGATGGGGCCGGATCCAACGACGTCAGATTGCATGATCTGTACCTGTCCGCGAACAATGCCCCCGCTATTTACTTCAACAGCCCCGGCAGCCGCGTATCCATCGACCACTGCCGTATCGCCACAGCATCGCCGGATATGATGCGGTTCCAGAACGTCAGCCACCTCTCGATCACTCGCTGCCTATTGACCTGCTCCGCGACTGGGGCCAGCACTTATGCTCTGATGGCTCAGGAGTGTCCCGACCTGACCGTCGCTCACAACCGGATCGAGATGACCGGGGCCGCCCCCGAAAAAACACTGTACTTCAGAGAGTGCGATCGGGCCGAGCTCGCTGACAATACGATCGTGGTCACCAATCCCGTCGCGGCTGGGATATATGTCTACCTTCGCGCGGGATCCGGGGATGCGCACTACTACAGGGCCCACCACAACACGATAGTCGGGGCCGGGGATGTGGGCGACGGC
>JALGTT010000287.1 GCA_029821235.1 Candidatus Hebobacteria bacterium
CCCCGGGCTGACGATACGAACGCAGGAGGAACGAGTGGGCCGCAGACCCGGCCCATCCTAAGGAGGATCTGACGTGAGTGAAGGCGCGATTGTTCCGAAAGACGTTCCCAAGGTGAACACCAAATACCGCCGCATCCAGACCCCGATTCCGCCCCCGGAGGCGGTTCCGATCCTCGAAACCCTGTACCGCGACGAGCCGGTCTCCATGCGCGGCCAGCCGCAGGTGATCTGGGACCGCGCGGAGGGGTTCCAGGTGAGCGACCGCTGGGGGAACACCTGGCTCGACTGGAGCTCCGGCGTCCTGGTGGCCAATGCGGGCCACGGCCGCCCCGAGATCGCGGAGGCGATATGTAAGCAGGCGAAATCGGAACTCCTGCACAACTACTGCTTCCCCAGCGAGATCAGGTCGCGGTTGGTGGACAAACTGGCCGGCCTGGCCCCGGACCCGCTGGAGAAGGTGTTTCTCCTGACCACCGGCTCGGAGACCACCGAGTGCGCCATCAAACTCGCCCGCACCTGGGGCAAGTCGAAGAGCGGAAACCGCAAGATCGCCATCGTCTCCTTCGAGGGCGCGTTCCACGGCCGCACCCTGGGCGCGCAGATGATCGGCGGCATTCCCGCGCTCAAGGAGTGGATCGTCAACCTGGACCCGGACATGGTGCAGGTGCCCTTCCCCGACGGCTTCCGCTGCCCGGACACCTCCTTCGACTTCTTCCTGAAGACGCTCAAGGACAAAGGCTTCGGGCCGGACCGCATCGCGGGAGTGATCAGCGAGACCTACCAGGGCGGCAGCGCCGCCTTCTGGCCGGAGCAGTACGCGAAGGACATGTACGAATGGTGCAAGGAGCACGACATCGTGCTCATCATGGACGAGGTGCAGGCCGCCTTCGGCCGCACCGGCAAGTTCTGGGGCTTCGAGCACTACGGCTTCGTCCCGGATATCGTCTGCTGCGGCAAGGGCATCACCAGCGGCCTGCCGCTCTCCGCGGTGATCGGCCGCGCCGACCTGATGGACCAGTACCCGCCCGGAAGCATGACCTCCACCCACACCGGCAACCCCGTTTGCGTGGCGGCCGCCCTCGCCAACCTCGACATCCTGCTGAAGGAGAAGCTGTGGGAGAACGCGGCCAAGGTGGGCGAGGTGCTCCACGCGGGCCTGAACGACATCAAAGGGCGTTACCCCGACATCTGCGGCGCGGTGATGGGCAAGGGAATGGTCGCCGGGCTGCACATGGTGAAGCCGGGCGGCATCGAACCCAATCCCGCCCTCGCCGGCGCCATCGTTGACAAGTGCGTGGAGAAGGGGCTGCTGATGTTCCATCCGGTGGGATTGCAGGGCGCGACGGTGAAGATCGCTCCGCCGCTGGTGACGCCGGAGGAGGCGGTGCGCGAGGGGCTGGAGGTGCTCGAAGAAGCGATCAAGGAGGTGAACTGATGGCCTGGGACAAGCGACTAAACGTATTGCTCATCGGCGGCGGGATGATCAGCCAGGAGGTGGTGATCCCCACCCTGTTGCAGGAGCGCCTGCGGGGGGTGGTGGGTGACCTGCACGTCTCCGCACTCAACTCCGGCATCATCAAGCAGTGCCAGGACATCTTCGGGAAGGATGCCTTCTTCGGCTATCCCGACCCCGCGCAGTACGCGGAGGACGACAACCAGCCCACCCTCTACCGGGAGGCGATGGAGAAGTTGGGGCCGCACGGCGTGGTGGTGGTAGCCACCCCCGATCATCTGCACACCGACATGACCCTGGAGGCGATCGAGGCGGGCTATGACGTGATCGTGATGAAGCCGCTCTGCCTCAAGGTGGACGAGGCGCACGAGGTCATCAAGGCCGCCGACGAGAAGCGGCGCTATGTCGCCACCGACTACCACAAGCGGCTGGACCGGGCGGTGCGCCTGGCGCGCTACCGGGTCCGCAAGGGCGACCTGGGCGAGATGCTGCACGGGCATGCCTGGATCGAGGAGCCCAAGTACATGCCCTTGAAATACTTCCGGCTGTGGGCGCACAAGTCCAGCCCGTTCGAGTACATCGGCGTGCACTACGTAGACGCCTGGTACTTCATCACCGGCCTCACCCCCAAGCGGGTGGCCGCCTTCGGCCAGAAGAAGTTCCTCCCCTCCACCGGCAGCGACGCCTACGACGCGGTGCAGGCGGTCATCGAGTGGAACGACGGTTCTGTGCTGTGGATTCAGACCTCCTGGGTGTGCTCGGAGAAGAACTCCGCCATGACCAACCAGGGGCTCCAGATCAGCGGCACCAAGGGCGAGTACTGGGCCGACCACAAGTTCCGCAACCTGCACATCCTCACCGATGACGAAGGCTTCCAGCAGATCAACCCCAACTTCTTCAAGCAGTACGACAGTTGGGAGATCGAGGGCGGCGTCGAGCAGGTCGGGTACGGCTTCGAGTCCATCTCCCGGTGGCTGCGGGACATCCAGACCCTCAACATGGAGACCGAGGGCATGTCCGAGGCCGACGCACTCGCCCACCGAGAGAAGAAACTCAAGACCTGGGAAGCCGGCCAGCGCCCCCTCCCCCGCCAGGCCCTCATCGGCGTCGC